>JAFDTZ010000108.1 GCA_019594305.1 Thermoplasmata archaeon | reverse complement strand
TCGATGTTCTCAGTGATGGTTTATTACCATCCGAATGGATGACTCCTATACCTGCAAATGACTTGCCTACAGTTGTCCCAAAAGCGCTTTCGAGTATTACAAAGTACATAAAGCCAAAGATGAAGTATGCCATATAAAATGGAAAAAAATAGAAATAAAAAAGAAAACCTAAGTCCAATATCGACATGATCATTACGGTTAAAAAGAAGACAATAAAAAGAATCCCGACCACGATCCCATCTATTTTGCTTGCTAAAACCCTTGAGACGAAGGAGCTAGAGCCCCGTGAATCGTCATCCATTATCTCTTCCCATGGGTCATCACGCCAATCATCCCATTCACCTTTCCATTCATCTTCCTTTTTCATGGAGAAACATAATTCAATTTCATATATATAGTTTATGATTTTATTGTATTATATCATCCGGGTATCGTTCCTTAGATATATTCGGAGTGGATCCTACGATGCCCAAAAAAGGCAAACGGCCGTCAAAATGGAGATCGATGGTCAATACCGGATGATAAGGTAATCGGAGAGCTCGAATGAGCAGATACAATGAGGTCCGTCAAACGTATAACATGATATCATACACGGTATGCACTTCGGAGGCGGAGTAAGTTCGCACCACCCGTTGTTCTTCCACTTCGGCCTTATAACCGAATTTATAGATATCATCCACCAGTGATCGCGCTCTATGCTCTATCTCATCCGAAGACAATATCTCGTAGTAATGTATCACACCCTGCCCACGGATGGATTCCAAAGCATATCGGAGAAATTCAAATGACGAGTGCGGGAGGTTCATTATCACCCTGTCCGCATCTATTCGGGGTGCTATGTCCCTGGCATCACCGAGATGCGCTTCCACCAGATGAGATACACCGTTCCTGACCGCGTTCTTCTCCAACAGTTTCACCGCTACGGGGTTTATGTCTATTCCGTGGACCTTTTCGATCTTGACGTTCCTGGCTATGAGTATGCTGTAAGGCCCTACACCTGCGAACATGTCAAGCACGGTTTCGCCGTCCCCTGTTCTCTGCATCACCCTCCACCTTTCAGTTGCCAGACGGGGCGAGAAGTATGTATCTGCGATATCCACCTCCAGCTCCATACCGTGTTCCCTGTATATGGTGTTCGTTTTTGGCGTGCCGGCGATATGTTCCACGTCCCTTACCCTGAAGTCTCCGGTCACACCTTTGTCTTCCAGTACCGTAATAACTTTCTTTTGGCTTTCGATGATGGCGTTCCCTATCTCCCGCCTATATCTGTGTAAAGTGTCCGGTATCTTAAGTACGACTATGTCTCCTATGATGTCGTAGGAAGCCGGTAGTTCATCCCTCAAACGTTCCGGTATGTCCACTATGTTCCTGTAGTCGCCTATCTCCATCTCCCTCTCCACCAGTTCTCTATCCACAAACTTGTAGTCGACGGATCCTTCGGGAATTTTTTTCTTTATCGGTATGAGCAGGTGTCCGTCTTCGTGACCGATCCTGTACCGATTATCCAAGATATCTGCATCCAAAAGCTTTTTTCTAACCTCTTCTCCTCTGCTCTTAGGAACTTTCAAACATCTCATACGCAGGAGCGATTACATTGGGAGAATTAATATTCATCGGTCTCGGACTTTACGACGAAGAAGACATCACGATCAAAGGCAAAGATGCTGCTGCAAATGTAGACATCGTTTTTTCCGAATTCTATACCAGCCGTTTAGCCGGTGCGAATATTGAAGAGATAGAAAAGGTACTGGGCAGAGACGTTCAGGTACTCTCCAGAGAGGAGGTGGAATCAGGAGATATCGTACTCGATACCGCCGTTGACCACAGCACGGCTTTCCTTACCGCCGGAGACCCCATGGCGGCAACCACCCACGTAGAACTGAGGCTTCGGGCTGTTGAGAGAGGTATAAAGACAAAGGTGATCCACGGTATCTCCATAATCTCTGCTGTCCCCTCGATCCTTGGAGTTATGCACTACAAGTTCGGCCGAACGGTCACGCTCCCATTTCTTAGAGAAAGAGGATATCCACACAGCCCTTATGAACACATAAAGGCTAACCAAAGCATCGGACTGCACACATTGATATTGCTGGACATCGACGGTGAGAACGAGAGATACATGACAGTCAACCAGGGTGTGGAGGCACTTCTTATGCTGGAGGAAAAGCGTCGGGAAGATGTTATCACCAACGATACATTGATGGCGGGTCTCGCCCGTGTAGGTTCACCCGAGCCGGAGATACGTGTGGGCAATCCGAGGGAATTACTGGAGCACGATTTCGGCGGCGGTCTGCATTCCATGGTAGTTTTCAGCGAGCTGCATTTTATGGAAGAGGAAGCCCTGGGGTTATTTAGGGTAACAGAGTGAACCATAAAAAAACTCATTTAATACCAAAATCTTTTTAGTCTTCGGATTTTACGGGGAACTGGTGTAAAGATGAAGCTCGTAGAATGTGTACCGAACTTCTCCGAAGGGAAGAACAAGGTAGTGATAGACCAGATAACACGAGAGATAGAGACGGTCGAAGGTGTAGAGCTCAAGGATGTGGATATGGGTGCGGACATGAACCGTACCGTGGTAACCTTCGTGGGACCACCGGAAGCGGTGGAAGAGGCGGCTTTCAAAGCCATACGCCAAGCTTCCGAGTTAATCGATATGAGCACACATAAAGGCAGCCACCCGCGTATCGGTGCTACCGATGTATGTCCCTTCGTACCCGTAGATGGAATCACGATGGATGATTGCGTAGAGCTAGCTCGTCGTGTTGGAAAGCGAGTCGGCGACGAGTTAAATTTACCCGTATATCTTTACGAGGGGGCGGCCACCCGGGAAAATCGCAAGAACCTAGCGGTTGTCAGAAGTGGTCAGTACGAAGGGTTAAATGAAAAACTATCGGATCCGGAATGGAAGCCGGACTTCGGTCCTTCGGAATATACCGACAGGGTGAAAAAATCCGGAGCTACCGTTATAGGCGCCCGTGAGTTTCTAATAGCCTACAATATCAATCTGAATACCCGTGAAAAAAAGATAGCTACGGACATAGCCTTCGAGCTGAGGGAAAAAGGACGTGCAAAACGTGATGGTGGGCCGGACGGACACTACTGGAAAGGGGAGATAGTAAGGTACGATGATAACCACTATCCTTGCGGTGAGTGTGAATTCATCGGAGAAACCTTCAGTGAAGTCGACCGGCATACTCTTGATGAACACGGATACTCTCTGAAAGAATTGTTAGAAGAGGAATACAACTATAACGTAAAGAAACTAAAGGGTAAAGCGGTGAAGAAGAGAGGCAAATTCCAGCACTGTAAAGCGATCGGTTGGTTCGTCAGCGATTACGACCGGGCACAGATATCGATAAACCTAACGAACTACAAAGTAACATCTCTACAAGATGTGTACGAAGAAGCAAAAAAAATAGCAGATGAGATGGGGGTTTCGGTAACCGGCAGCGAACTCATCGGATTGGTGCCATACAGGGCACTTCTGGAGGCGGGTAAATTCTACCTTGAAAGGCAGGGCCGATCAACCGGGATCCCGTATATTGATATCTTGGAGACCGCCGTTCAATCCCTGGGTCTTAGGGATGTTTCAGATTTTGATATTACCGAAAAACTCATAGGGCTGCCTACCGCATCGGAAAAAGACCTTATCTCAATGCATGTGGATGGATTCGTTCATGAACTTTCAAGGGATTCCGCCACCCCGGGTGGTGGTAGTGTAGCGGCACTTTCCGGTGCTATGGGTGCCGGTCTCTTATCAATGGTTTGCAATTTGAGTATCGGTGACAGAGGAACGGAAGATAAAGACGTTATATTGATCCCCGTAGCAGATGAACTTCAGGAGCTCAAGGATGCTCTGCTGCAGGCAGTCGATGAAGATACCAGAGCTTTTGACGGATATATGGCAGCGAAGCAATTACCGAAAGGAACTTCAGAAGAACGTAAAAGGAGAAAAAATGCCATGGAAGAAGGTTTGAAGAAAGCCGTAGAGGTTCCTTTAAGGACCGCCGAACTTTCCAGCCGGGTCATCGAAATAGCAGAAGATGTTGCACTGCATGGTAAATCAAGTGCCGCAAGCGATGCCCTTGTAGGGGCTCAGATGGCATTTTCCGGTATCGTAGGCGGTATTGCCAACGTCAGAATAAACCTGGGTGATATGGACGATAAGGATTATACTGTATCCGTAGATGAAAGATGCGGTAAGATGCACGATGAATATCTGGAAATGCTACACAATGTAATAGAAATAGTAGAAAAGAGATTGAAGGTTAATGGATGAATAAATTACCATCTGAAGACAGGTTTATATCTCTTCTAAATGAAGTTACTAGTATATGCAAGGATGGTAATATAGCTAGAAGAGATTGGGGTGATGGCTTCCTGGTAGTCGGAGATACACACGGTCAATTAGAGCCTACTTTAGAAGCCTTGGAGATATCTGAAGATATCGAATTGCCGGTGGCATTTTTAGGTGATTATGTTGACCGGGGCCCGGATCAGATCATGAATCTGTACAGTTTACTGGAAAAAAAAGTCGAAAGACCCGATGATATCTTGTTGCTAAGAGGCAATCACGAGGACCGGTGGCTGAATCAAACATACGGCTTTTATTTGGATCTGATCCAACGGTATTCTGAATCGGTTTTCGAACCTCTTGACAATTTTTACGATGCACTTCCTGTGGCATCAGTCATATCCGGCAAATACTTCCTTGTCCATGGTGGTATATCGGAATATATACTCAACCTGGATAAGGTTAGATCACTTCTTCCCTGCGATTATGAATATCAGTAACTACTCTGGAACGACCCTTCCGAGATGATAGATTGGTTTTCACCAAATCATCTTCGAGGAGTATACACATGTTACGGCAAAATGGCAGTAGAGCACTTTTTGGAGTATAATGAATTGGATATGATCATCCGCGGTCACACTTGTTTCACCGATGGGTACAAATGGTTTTTCAATGGTAGATTATTGTCCATATTTTCAGCTCCCGAATACTGTGGTAACGCCCAAGCATATTACGCGAAAGTGCGTGACGGAGAAGTTTCACCGATGCCTTTCTTTCAAAATACCGATATCATACCTCTCGATCAGAGGAATGATGTGAATTCTCAGTAATATTTAATAGGTACGCAATCCAATTGATAATAGAAGTAAAATGAGCGAAGAGAAGTCAAGTCTTGTATTGGTTATTGTCTCTTTCTTCCTTATCGTTTCATCTACCGGTATGGTGTATCTCGTTGACGGTAGCGACGGAATCCCTACTCTACAGCAGATGGAACCGAACACGGATTTTTTAGATGAAACCCCTGATTTTAAAGAAGATACGAATTATACCGCGGTGATAGATAACAAAGGCACAGGTTTGGTACCGCCTTCTATTGAGGATTTTAATTGGGAGCTAGAAAATTTGCAGGAAGGAAAAAGGGGTATTTACACCGTGGGAACTCCAGACTATCTTACCGATATGATAAACGAAATGGATGGTGATATTTCGTTGTTAAACAATGATCTCCCAGTTTATGTTGATCATACACAGAGTGAACATTTTCCGCCCATAGCCGCCCAGGGTCAACAGGGCGCTTGTACCGCATTTAGTTTTAGTTATTATCTATCAACTTTCTTGTTTGCTCAGGAATATAACTATACGGTAAACACCTTCGGTCAGGAGTTCGCATCTACATCCAACAGCCCTGTACATGCAGACAAGATAATGAGTCCCGCATGGACTTACAACCATGTGAATAATGGTGAAGATACGGGTTCGAATTGGATTAAAAATTATCGTTTAGTTAATGCGGTTGGAAATTCAAACTGGGAGAATATGCCTTACGATGAGAACGATCATATTTCGTGGGGTACGGAAACGGCATATCGGAACGCACCGCAGTACAGAGTTACTGGTTATGAATATTTGCATATGGACGACCAAGACTACAATAGCATACTTACAATTTTGAAGACCTGGTTACATGAAGGTTATCTGATCTCCTTTGGTATCGATTCAAACACTATCAGCCCGTGGAGAGGTGATACTGTCATCAGCTCGGAAGAGTTGATGGAAAATGAGTCGAATCACGCACAAACTGTTATCGGATACGACGATGATATAATCGACACCGATGGCTCAGAAGAGATAGGAGCCTTCTTAGTAGCGAATTCATGGGGTAACTGGGGTCCCTATAGGGGCGATGATTACGCCGGTACTTATTGGATCACCTACGAAGCCTTTATAAATCATCTAGTACGCCGATATGTTCATCGTTTAACAGGAAACGGTTTGTATAGCGGATCGGCAGAAAATTCACCTGAATTACTCGGCACCATGAGATTTACAAGTCGTGGAGACAGGGATCCTGAAGTCAATATCGGTATAGCTCACGATGAAAACGGAACCGTGCTCGAAGAGCTCGTACCGGGTTGGTCTGTTTCCTCTGAGAATCGTGTTAGATATCCAAAGTTTATGGCATTTGATCTCACGGATTATATGGATATATGGGACCATGGTAACGGTGCGAACCAATTCTTTCTGTATATGGGTGAAAGTGAAGGAATCAGTAGCATTATAGAGGCGTGGCAAGTTGAATATTACGAGAAAGATTATGTTTGGAATAATCAGGGTAATTATGCAACAAAAATATCGTTGATACCAAAAAATGCACCAGGTGCAAATCCTATCACTATGTGGACTTCATTTACCTCTACAATCGGCAAAATTAGTTTTGACAGTGGCGAGTATGCCGAATTTGATACCATCGGAATAACAGTTGAGGACGAATATCTCATAGAAAAACAAAACGTGTACATAGAGGTTTGCAGTTCAATCGATAGTATGATTGTTGAACTGAAACAGAACAAGAGGTACATGCATATCTGGGAGGGAAGTATCCATAGTTCTCGGGAAAATGGTGAAGAAGTGTTACAAGTGAGATGGGGTGATACTATTACCGTCACCTATTTTGACGTAACTCATAACCAGAAAAGGACCGATTCGGCAATAATCAACCAGCGAACCAAAACCGATACAATCCGCATCCAAAACAATGCTGGCTTTAATAAAGGGCCTTGGACCGGTAACGGTACTGAGACGGATCCATGGACCATCCTCCGATTAGAGATAGATAACGGTGAATCCGGGTATGGGCTATACATAGAAAACGTAACCGACCACTTTTTAATACGGGATTGTCTTATATACAATTCTAACGAACATATAAAAAAGCACGATGTTATTGTAGGAGGAATATACCTACTCAATTCAACCAACGGGCGAATCAAAAACAACATCTTTACCGACAATGATTACGGTATCTATTCATACAAATCCTTTGGCAATTATATTGCGTATAATCGTTTCCGGAACAATTTGTATGGTACATA
>JAFDTZ010000098.1 GCA_019594305.1 Thermoplasmata archaeon | reverse complement strand
TCAGAAATCTATCGCTTTCTAACAGTCCTCAAAAAATGTGCCATTTTGTAGCGGACGCGGCGGGATTCTTTACAGAATTACTCATGATTGGTAATACTAAACGCTCGAGAAACCATGTTTCACTCACGAACCTAAAGGTTCTCATCCCTTGCTGAAAAAAAACGGACTTTGTCAGAAATCTATCGCTTTCTAACAGTCCGCAAAAAATGTGCCATTTTGTAGCGGACGCGGCGGGATTCGAACCCGCGATATCTGGCTTAGAAGGCCAGCGCCATATCCAGGCTTGGCCACGCGCCCATGGTGTAGTGAAATGGTTTTTGGTCAAGTCGTAAGACATACGCCATATCCGGGCTGTCTTCGAGAGCATCTTTTGATTGTCTCGAAGGTGCGGGGAATACTTGATATTCCCCGTGAGGCCACGCGCCCATGGTGTAGTGAAATGGTTTTGGTAGGACGATATCGAAGGCCTGCGCCCCACACTGTAGCATACAAATTAATACGGCTAAACTATGGAGTGATATAAATGTTCACCTAAGGAAAGATGTCTTCGAGGAATAGAGGCTACTCGATGTCCTCTTCCTCGATCAGTTCTTCTTCTTCATCGTCTTCAGTCAATGCTTCTTCTTTCTCTTCCATGGAGATATCATCGTCATCCTCCATCAATAACTCCTCTTCCTCTTCCTCGCTGATCACCTTCGTCATAGTTATCAGCCTATCGTCCTCCTTAAGCCGCATGACCCGAACACCCATGGTGTTCCGGCTCTGTAGAGATATCTCCTCCGCATCGGTCCTTATGACCATACCGTTGAGGCTCATCATTATTATCTCGTCGTCGTCTTCAACCACTCGAGCGCAAACCACGCCCCCGTTTCTTTCGTTCGTTTTTATGGTGATCACGCCTTTAGCACCACGATGGGTTTTCCGATATCTACAGACCGCGGTCCGCTTACCGTATCCGTTCTCCGTCAAGCTAAGAAGGATATCGTCATCACTGACCAAGGTCATGCTCACGACTTCATTGTCTCCTTCAACGTCGGCCCCTTTAACGCCCATAGTGTACCTCCCCGTAGCTCTAACTTCTTCCTCGTCGAACCTCACGGCCTTGCCTTTCTTGGTGGCCAATAGTACTTCGCTGTTACCATCGGAAAGCTTGGTATCCACCAACTCGTCACCATCTTGTAACCTTATGGCCCAGATACCCGTAACACGCGGTCTGCTGTATGCGGATAACGCGGTTTTCTTTATCTTACCCTTCTTGGTTGCAAACATCAGATACCGATCTTCGGAGAACTCGCCCACTGGAATCAGGTCTTTGATCTTTTCATCGGACTCCAACCTCGGGAGTAGATTTACTATGGGACGTCCCCTGGATCGTCTGCTTCCCTTGGGCAGCATATAGGCTTTCAACCAGTACACTCTTCCTTTGTTGGTGAAGAACAATAAAAAGTCGTGGGAATTGGTGACGAAAAGGTCCACAACATGGTCTTCATCCTTGGTATCCATCCCCATGAGACCTACACCGCCTCGCCTCTGCTGCCTGTAGGTATCTAGAGGCAGTCTCTTTATGTACCCTCCTTGGGTTAGTGTTATAACGTACTCTTCTTCGGGTATCAGGTCTTCGTTCTCCACCTGAACGGCGTCTTTGTCTATCTCCGTTCGCCTTTCGTCTCCGTATTCGGATGCCAGATATCTCAGTTCATCCTTGATAATGTCCAGGATCCTCTGTTCGTCACCTAGGATCTCTTTGTACTCCTTGATCTTTTTCTCGAGTGCCTCATACTCCTCTTGGAGCTTGGCACGTTCCAATCCCGTGAGCCGTCTTAACCGCATATCAAGTATCGCCTGGGCCTGTATGTCACTCAAGAGGAACTGTGCACATAAGGTGGCCTTGGCTTCGTCCGTACTCTCCGAGCGGCGTATTATTCGTATCACTTCGTCCAGGTTGCTCAGTGCAACCAAAAGACCGTCTAGTATGTGAGCCCTTTCCTCAGCCTTCTTAAGGTCGTACTCCGTCCTCTTTGTAACCATATTGATACGATGGTCGATATAATGCTGGATGGTCTCTTTGAGGGTGAGAACAGTGGGTTCCTTGTCCACGAGTGCAAGATTAATCACACCGAAGGTGACCTCCATCTGGGTGTGTTTGAAGAGTTTGTTAAGAACTATCTCAGGGATGACTCCCCTCTTTAACTCGATAACTATCCTTATACCTTCTCGGTCGGATTCGTCCCTTAGGTCGGATATCTCATTTATCACGTCGTTCTTGACCAGATTGGCGATGTTCTCTACGAGATTGGATTTATTCACCTGATATGGTATCTCATCAACTATTATGCGACCCTTGTGACCTTTGCGTTCTTCCTCTATATGTGCCTTTGCACGGATGGTTAACTTACCACGACCTGTTTTGTACGCCTGGTACACGCCCTCGTAGCCGTATATTATCCCGCCGGTGGGGAAATCCGGTGCAGGTAGAAACTCCATCAGATCAAGTAGTTCTATTTCGGGTACATCTATCTGAGCGATGACGGCATCAACCAGTTCGTTGAGGTTATGGGGCGGTATATTGGTGGACATACCGACGGCGATACCACTGGCGCCGTTGAGCAATAAACACGGGAGTTTGCCGGGTAGAAGGGTGGGTTCCTGGAGTGAACCGTCGTAATTGTCTCTAAACTCAACAGTTTCCTTTCCTATATCTTCCAGCATCTCCTCGGCGATAGAATATAGCCTGGTTTCCGTGTAACGCATGGCCGCCGGAGAATCTCCGTCTATGGAACCGAAGTTACCCTGACCGTCTATCAGTGGGTACCTCAGGGAAAAATTCTGAGCCATACGAACAAGGGTGTCGTAAACCGCCTGGTCACCGTGGGGGTGGTACTTACCCAGTACGTCACCCACCACACGAGCTGATTTTTTATGTGGTTTAGAAGAGGATAAACCTTCCTGGTACATGGAATAAAGTATCCTGCGGTGTACGGGTTTGAGACCGTCCCTCACGTCGGGTAATGCACGTCCGACTATCACACTCATCGCATAGTTGATGTAGGACTTTTTCATCTCGTCCTCTATGTGCTTTTCCAAAACCTTATCTGCTATCTCAACCTCAGTCATCATAAAACCTCATCATATGTCTATATCATCCGCCTGGGAGGCGTTATCCTCAATGAACTCTCTCCTCGGTTCTACTTCCTTTCCCATTAGTATATCGAAAAGACGGTCCGCCTCCTCGGCATCCTCTATTGTAACTCTAGCTAGGATCCGGTTCTCCGGGTTCATGGTGGTATCCCAAAGTTCCCTTGGGTTCATCTCACCGAGACCCTTGTACCGCTGTATGCTGACACCTCGACCGCCCCATTCTTCCAGGACCTCGCGTTTCTCCCTCTCGTTGTAAACGTACTGTTCCTTCCGTCCTCTTTTTATCTTGAAAAGGGGCGGTTGTGCCATGTAAAGGTATCCGAAGTCTATGAGCTCCTTCATATATCTGTAAAAGAAGGTGAACAAAAGGGTACGGATGTGTGCACCGTCCACATCGGCGTCTGTCATAATTATTATCTTGTGGTACCTGGTCTCCTCGGGCTTGAACTCATCGTCGAATCCCGTGCCCAGGGCCGATATCATGGAACGGATCTCTTTATTGTCCAGCATCTTGTCTATCCTGGCCTTCTCGACATTGATTATCTTTCCCCTGAGGGGTAAGATCGCCTGGAAGGTTCTGTCACGGCCTTGCTTGGCAGAACCACCTGCGGAATCACCCTCGACGATGTACAATTCCGATGTCTTTGGGTCGGGGTTGGAGCAGTCCGCCAACTTGCCGGGCAGATCGATACTGCCGAGTATTCCTTTCCTCCTGGTAAGGTCCTTTGCCTTCCTGGCGGCCGTTCTTGCCTTCGCTGCCATTATGGCTTTACTCATAACTGATTCCGCTACCTTAGGGTGTTCTTCCAGGTAGATCATCAACTTATCTCCCAGAATGGACTGGACTATACCTCTTATCTCACTGTTACCCAGCTTCATCTTGGTCTGCCCTTCGAACTGGGGTTCCGGGAGTTTTACATTTACTATAGCGGTTAAACCTTCCCTGAAGTCATCCCCGGTAAGGTTCATATCTTTACCGTAGCCGTTCTCATCAGCATACTTCTTCAATGTGTTTGTCAGACCGGCACGAAAACCGGTTAGATGTGTGCCGCCCTCTATAGTGTGGATATTGTTGGCAAAGGGATAAACGTTGTTCGTCGAGTATGAATGAGCAAGATACTGCATAGCCACCTCCACCTGGACACCGTTCATCCTGTCGCTGAAGTATATAACGCCCTGGTGAAGAGGTTCTTTTTCACGGTTGAGATATTCTACGAACTCGATTATACCCCCTTCGTAGTGGAATTCATGGGACGCACCGCTGATTTCGTCCTTTATGGTTATCCGCAGCCCTTTGTTAAGAAAGGCGAGTTCACGCATACGCTCCTTGAGTCTTCGGTAATCGAACTCCAAGGTCTCAAATATATCCGAGTCCGGCATAAAGGTCGTCTCGGTACCGCTCTTACCTTCGAACTCACCGACGATGTCCAAATCGGACATCACCTCACCTCTTCTATAATCCTGACGATATACCTTGCCGTCTCTTCTTACCTTCACCACGAGCCATTCCGAGAGAGCGTTGACCACGGACACACCGACCCCATGAAGACCTCCGGAAACCTTGTAGCTCTTCCTATCGAATTTACCGCCGGCATGGAGCTTCGTCATCACTATCTCCACACCTGACTTCTTGTACTGCGGATGGACACTCACGGGAATACCGCGTCCGTCGTCTCTCACGGTAACGCTGCCATCCTGATTAAGGGTAACGTCTATGCTGCTACAGTACCCCTCCATTGCCTCGTCTATGCTGTTGTCTACCACTTCGTAGACCAGATGATGCAGACCGTTTTCGTCGGTGCTGCCGATGTACATACTGGGCCGTTTGCGTACGGCGCTCAGACCCTCGAGTACTTTGATCTTATCAGAATCGTAAAGGCTCTTCTTGGTTAATACAGATTCGTCTTCCATTTTATACCACCGTTACAGTAGTCGGTATATGCATCCCATACACACGGAACATGTAACCGTTTTTACGTGTATACAAGAACGGCTCACACTATATTAATCTTTCCAACATGCTGGCTATAAAAGGGATATATTGTAGATTTCCGGTGTATAATAGGGATGTTATTTTAGGTTTTTTGCCTTCTTCAAAGACTCATCGTCGATTTGCTTCTGACAGAAGTGGTCTATGATAAGACCCGTGGCGATAATAGGGAAGGTCAGCCATATGATAATAAACATGTCGGTCAGGTAGGACATCAATAGGATACATCCGGCGATCACGGCAAGCAGATAGGGCAGGGTCGTCCAGGGTGTATGCCGAAAGGTCAGCTCTACTCTTTCTTCGCCGCAGTTTCGGCAGAAAGTCCCCCTTGGTTTTACAGTCATGCAATTAGTACAAACATACCGTTTCGGCATCATCGGATGATGTATCAAGACATATATGGATTTTTGGTCTGTCCGTAAGATAGGCGGATAAAAGCCCTCCGAAAATTTAATAGAGCGGATAAGGAATCCACTTGGCCATGCCTACATCCGGTACCGACGAGCTTTCAACCATGGAGAAAAAGTGGCTGGAACGATGGGAAAATACAGATATATACCGCTTCGACAGGGATTCCGACGCACAGGTATTCTCCATAGATACACCTCCGCCCACCGTATCCGGTAGGATGCACATCGGCCACGCCTATTCGTACGCCCAGATGGACATCATCGCACGTTACAAGCGTATGAAGGGATACAACGTGTTCTATCCCTGGGGTTTCGACGACAACGGTATAGCCACCGAACTGCTGGTCAAGAACGAGACGGGTGTCGACCCCAAGGATGTGGGCCGTGAAAGGTTCATCGAGCTGTGCCTGGAGGTGAGCAAAAATCTGGAGAACGAGCTTGTAAGGAAGTGGAAGCGTATAGGCGTCTTCCCGGATTACGGCATCTTTTACCGCACGATAGACGAGAGGAGCAGACGCACCTCTCAAAAATCCTTCATCGAACTTTACAAGATGGGTAGGGAATACAGAAAAAAAGCGCCTACCCTGTGGTGCCCTCAATGCGAGACCGCAATATCTCAGGTGGAGACTTCGGACCTTGAACTCGAGGGCACCTTCAATAACGTACGTTTCGACCTTAAAGAAGACGGACATATAACCATATCTACCACGAGACCGGAGCTTCTGCCGGCATGCGTCGCCATATTCGTGCATCCCAACGACGAGGAGAACAGGGACATGATAGGTAAGACCGCAGTGGTACCCCTCTTCCTACAGGAAGTACCCGTACTTGAGGATGCGAATGTGGACATGGAAACCGGCACGGGGATCGTGATGTGCTGCACCTTCGGAGACCAGGCGGATATAGATTGGTGGTATGCCCACGAACTGCCCCTGCGTATAGCCATAGATGAAACAGGACATCTAACCGAAGTTGCCGGCGAATACGCAGGTATGCAGATCGAAAAGGCCCGGGAACATATCATCAACGACCTAAAAGAAGAGGGAAAATTAGGCGAGCAGTGGAATATATCTCACAGCGTTAGCGTACACGAGCGCTGCGACACCCCCATTGAATTCTTGGTGACCGAGCAGTGGTTCATCAAATACCTTGACCTTACGGATAAATACCTGGAAACCGGCGATGAACTGCGGTGGTTCCCGGATCATATGAAGGTACGCTACCGTAACTGGGTAAAGGCATTGAAATGGGACTGGTGCATCTCAAGACAGCGCTTCCACGGTATACCGTTTCCCGTATGGTACTGCAAGGGTTGCGGCGAGGTTAAACTTGCCCACGAGGAACAGTTACCGGTTGATCCCATGAAGGACGAGCCGTTGGGGCCTTGCCGAGCCTGCGACGGTAATGAATTCGTGCCGGAGAAGGACGTTCTTGATACTTGGGCTACTTCGTCACTAACGCCCTTTATAGCCACAGGATGGGTCGATGACAGCCCGATATTCCACAAAGTATTTCCCTTTACACTAAGGCCGCAGTCACACGACATAATCAGCTTCTGGGCCTTCAATACAATCGTCAAAAGCCTGTTCCATACCGATGAGAGACCATGGGACGATATACTGATACATGGCTACCTGATGCTGCCCGGAGGCAAAGCCTTCTCTTCTTCGAGAGGTGTCATAATCGACCCCGAAGATGTTGCGGAAGAATTCAGCGGTGACGCCATAAGGTACCTTGCGGGAAGTAACAAGCCGGGAGGGGACGACGAATACGAAGAAAAATGGCTCACCAGAGGGATGCGTTTTCGCAATAAATTATGGAATGTACAGCGTTTTGTCGGCGGTGCGTTGAAGGAGGAGATATCGGATGCACCGGAACTACCCACCGTCGACAGATGGATCTTAACATGTTACAGTAAGATGGTGGAAAGGGTAACGGATTACATGGAAGATTACAGATACGACCGATGTTTGAAGGATGTTGAATACTTCGTTTGGCACGTCTTTGCCGACCATTACCTCGAGATGATCAAACATCGTATAGACGAAGATGCCGTACAACATGTCCTTTACAACATAGGGATAGGTATCACCAAGATGCTGGCTCCCTTCATGTGTTTCATCACGGAAGAGATATACGATATCAACTACAAGGAACACGACGGCTGTGAAAGCATCCACATAGCTAGATGGCCCGAGGCTATTTTGTTGGACGACGATAGCATGGATATAGGTGAACGTGTAAAGGATATCATCGCCGCCGTTAGAAACTGGAAATCGGAGAATGGCATTCCACTCAACGAGAGCATAGGAGAGATCAGGATAATCACAGACGACGACAAGGTACTGGGATGCACGGAGGATATCGTGGATACTCTCAAGGCCGAAGGATTGAAAAGGGTAGACAAAGGAGAGTTGGATGAAAGAGCAACCGGAGTAAAACCTCAATATTCCGTCCTCGGACCAAAGTACCGGCAAAGGGCGAAAGAGATATTTCGTAAGATAGATGAATTAGACCCCGTAGAGGTTGAGCGAGGGCTAGATACCAAAGGAGATTATAGGTTCGAACTCGTCGACGGTACTGAGGTCGTATTGAAGCCGGATGATGTGATGATAGAAACTACAAAATTATACTGTACCAAGGAGGTCGAGGTCATAGACGCGGACCATACCGTGATAGTACTCGATACCGGAACTAACTGATTATATCGTCGCCGTAGAGTTTGGGTTCGTTATCTTTCTCATCACTAACCATGCCCTGGGCGCATGAGGTGCATATACCTCGATCTGTATGCTCTG
>JAFDTZ010000139.1 GCA_019594305.1 Thermoplasmata archaeon | reverse complement strand
ATACATGTAGTTGTTTAAATGCTTTTTTCATCTCTTACCCACAAATGTTTATTTAACTTCGACTATCACCGAGCGTGTCGGTTTATATAGGTAGATGTAACAGTTACGAAGATTCCGAAGGGATCGTTCGAAAAGGTATGGAAAGCCTCGGTGGTATATCTAGGTATGCTAGAAAAGGGCAGTGTGTACTGCTTAAACCCAATTTGCTCAAAGGTGCACCCCCTGAGAAGGCCGTTACCACCCATCCGGATTTTATCCGTGCGGTGGTCAACATACTCGAAGATGAAGGCGCGGAAGTGATGATCGCCGATTCACCCGGGGGCCCCGGCTCGAAAAAGATGCTTCATAGCTTCTACCGAAAGTCAGGCTGGTTGGAGGTTGAGAAGGAAACCGGTGCCACACTTTGTTACGATCTTTCGGAAACAAGGGTATCACTCCCCAATGGGCGGGTGCTGAAATCCGTACCCGTACTTTCGGTTACCCAGGAGGTGGATGTCATCTTTAGCTTACCCAAGCTGAAGACCCACGGGCTGACGGTTTTCACAGGGGCGGTCAAGAACATGTACGGTGTCGTCCCGGGACTTACAAAGGCGGCTTTCCATGGTAAGTACAGAGGGATAGAACGTTTCTCCGATGTGATCCTCGATATACACGATGCCGTACCTCCTAGTCTATCGATCATGGACGGGATTCTGGGTATGGAAGGGGCCGGCCCCGCTAACGGCAAACCTGTGGAGCTGGGCCTGGTTCTAGTGTCACCGGATGCTTACGAGCTCGATATAGCAGCATGCCTTTCCTGTGGTATACCCTTGAACAGGGTGACCACTATCAGGGCGGCTGGCCACGGGGACAAGAAGATAGATTATACCGAGCTCACCCCCGATGAAATAGACTGCTCAATCGAACATCCCAAAGGCGGTTCCACCCCTTGGTGGTTGCCGGATTCTCTGGGCGGTGTCATGTCTAATTTTTACCTTAAAAGGCCGTCCCTCGATCACCAAGCATGTACGAAATGCGGTAGATGCGCTGTGATGTGCCCCGAAGACGCCATCAATATCGGTAAAAAAGGCCCTAAGATGAGTTGGTGGAATTGTATACGATGTTACTGCTGTGTAGAGGTCTGCCCTGAGGATGCTTTATCTTCCAGGTAGGGAAGTCCCGACTCCAGCTCTGCGATCACTGTTTTGAGGTCCTTTGCCTTCACCAGTCCCGATGCTAACAGGACGCCTTCGGTCCCGAGTTCCAGCGCGCGTTTCACGTCTTCCCCGTTCTTTACGCCGGCGCCGCACAGTACGCCCACATCGTGATCAACCTCTTTGACCATCCTAACCGCTTCGGCAACCAGTTCCGGCTTCGCCGTGGATACCGAGATGTCACCGCCTATAAGTTCCGGTGGTTCGTATGCGACGAAGTCCGGCCCCAGGGCGGCTGCGGCAGCCGATGTCACAGGGTTGTTGGCGCACACAACGGTGGTCAGACCTGCGCTCTTGCATTTCTCTACCATAAATTCTATCTGCCACAATTCAAGGGTATGTTCCGAGTGATTGATAAGCGTACCCGTTATCCCTGCGTCCACCATGGCTTCGAAAAGAGTGTGACCGGTATGGCTGCCCGGCTCGACGGCATCAATATGCTGGGCAAACACGGGTAATTCCGTACTACCCACGGTTTCCCTGACGTCTACGGCCTGGGGACATACGACCCAGTTGCCCTTAGCGTACTTTTCTATGTTCATGGTCAACTCCAGTCCTCTCTTCCCTACCGACTCGTTGTACGCCTTGTAGTTGACCATTATGACGGGTTTTGATATCATCTTTATCGAAGTAGCTATTGTACCGCACAATTAATAAATTGTGGGAAGATTCGAGACACTTTGCGGTAGTTTGTGTGTCGTTTCCTCATACGGATGCAAATCTTATATACTGGTCCGGGTCGAACGAATGAAAAACATAGAGGTAAAGAGGGTAATGAAATGGAACTGCCCGTTGAAACAACTTATCACAGGAGGGATGTACCGCCATGAACGATAGCTCCTTACCGAAGAGAGTTTGATAAAGAAGAACAACCTTTAAAACACCTATTGTATACTTGTACACATATGCATAGAAACCTTTAACTAGAGGGGGGGGGAATATTAATCTTTTCGATGACCAGAAGTAAAACGATAAAACCCTTGGCATCGGTGATGGTGATAGTGATGATCATCAGCTTCACGTTGGTGTCTTTGGGTACGGGAAATGTGAGCGCGAGCGAAGATGTTCAATCGGGAAACGAAACGGATTCGATGCTGTTGAGCGGAAACAACATAAGGACTCCGGCGGAATGGGAGAGGGTGGATACAGTGTTGATAGCACGCCACGACGATTACGAAGATTATTACGACTCCCTACAAGATAGTATACAGGATGCTGGAGCGAACTATCACAATTTTCATAGAGGAACTGGGGTGAATGAAGCCAGTATGTATATTCGGGATTATGGCCCCATCACTATCATGAATAATGGTGTGAGAGAGTACAATGATTTAATTGGCCTAAATGATCCCTTTGAAGGCTATTATCCAGTTCAAGACATTGTAGATGAATTCGATTCAGGTGCAACTGTTAACGATGCAGGTCTTGGTACTGATGGAGGTGATTTCATGATCGATAGTGGAGGTATATTATACAGTGGAAGGGACGTTTCTGATAGTCTTAATCTAGATGCTTATGGTATACACACCGCACGTGGTCTTGAGAACTTGGGTGAAACTCCGCATGTTCATATAGACATGTATGCGAAGTTGATCGATGAAAACACGGTCATACTCCCGGAAATCCCGGCAGACGGAGGCGGATTAACTCAAGATGAGATAACTTTCATAAACGAACTCTATGATTACTTCGACAACGCAGTCGCAAGAAACAGAGAAGGGTATGATATTACTGAGATTGAAATATGGAGAGATGGACATATCCTCTATAATTATGCGAACTCACTGATAGTGAACAACCTTATCCTAATACCCAAGTTTGGAACACCCTATAATGATAATGATACCACAGCTTACAATAAATATGAAGATGCAATAGGAAAATCTAGATATGATTATTCTATCATAACTGTCGATGTCAGTGATTTAATAGGTGCATCGAGAGATGGTTTTGTCCACTGCACTACCATGCAAATCGCGAAGGAAAATGCCGCGCCGGTGATAAGTGATGTTGAAGTAGATTTAGATACTTCTCCAGGTGAAGCCATTATCACAGCAAAATTTGAAAATGTGCAAGGAGAAGACTCTGAAACAAGTCGGACTCTTTTTTATAGGAAATATGGTAGTAATACGTTGGAAACTGAAGAATTTGATTACATTTCTTCTCCAAATATCTATAAAGCAGTAATTGATTTGGATACAGAATATCCATACGAATATTTCATCCGTGCCGAAGATTCTTATAAGGCTGTTGGTTACTACGGAGATACCTGGACTCCATATTTTTTAAATACACCCACACCGCATGTAGAAATAACATATCCTAGCGATGGACAAACGGTGCCCGGTAAAGATGTAACAGTAACGTGGGGATCCGAATTACTTACTGATTATATAGACCATTATATGATCGCACGCTCATTTGGTTTTATATGGTCAGGAACCACCGTGGGTAAAAACACATCCCATACCTATGAATTAGATCCGGGAGAGTATACAATTAGAGTGTATGTATATACGGTATTCGAAGAATCGACCTACGATGAAGTTACATTCACAGTTAGCGATCAAATCCATTCTGACGGTGACGACGCTATCTGGATACCGGAGAATACGGTGACCATCTTATGGGATCTTGACGGCCGTTATGACAATGAGGCCGTTTATTTCGAGGTAAACCTCAATCGTGGTGATTGGTTGAATATCGGTACCGATACCCGTCATACTTTCGATGAGTTGGAAGATGGTAAAAACACCGTAACAGTACGTATGAAGGATGTTAATGGTACTATATGGCAGGAGTCTTTGGTGTTGCTTGTGGGTAAAGGTTAACATCCAACCCTCTTCTTTCTTCTTTATTTATCGAGTTGATACATTGATAGAAGGATTACGGAAAAATTTTATTATGACGGAGAACGTAGGTACGGGTAGTGAACATGATGCTTGAGAAGATGAGCGTATTGTTTGTGGTGATGTTACTGGTAGCGGGTTTAGTCGGTGTGGTGTTCGGGTCAGGAAGTGATACTGGTGAGCAGGTGGTTGATGGTGTAGGGGAAAGACTGACGAGCGGGAACGGCACTTTGGACGATCCGTACTTGATCTATGATGTGTATGACTTGCAGAACATGACTGCGAATCTTACAGCGCACTACGCTCTAGCGAACGACATAGATGCTAGTGAGACGAGCGGGTGGAACTGGAACGGCACGGCTTACGAGGGATTCCTACCGATCGGTGACTCTGACAACCGCTTTACGGGCAGTTTAAACGGACATAACTACACCATAACCGGATTGTACATCAACCGACCGACCACAGACTACATCGGCCTGTTTGGGGTGACGGATGCAGACGGAGAAGTTAGCAATGTAAGCATGGTTGATGTAGACGTGAGCGGTAAAATGCGTGTTGGCGGGATCGTGGGAGAGAACGCTGGCACTGTAGAAAACTCGTATGCTAATGTAACAGTGAGCGCCGACCGGTTTTGGGTAGGCGGACTCGTTGGAAGAAACAAGGGGATTGTTTCGAATGTATATGCAACCGGAGATGTAAACGGAGAGTCGGGTGTAGGCGGACTCGTTGGAAGCAACGAGGGGATTGTTTCGAATGTATATGCAACCGGAGATGT
>JAFDTZ010000123.1 GCA_019594305.1 Thermoplasmata archaeon | reverse complement strand
GCTCAGGGTGGTTTTACCTGTTCCACAGCTGCCGGTGATGAGAACGGAATTACTTCTTGGGATGCCGCCATTTAAAATAGTATCCAACCCGTCGATGCCAGTAACGCATCTTTCCCTTTCCTTGTCCGGTGTTATTGAGAGTTTGTCTTTTGCCATCGAAATCACTGTTGAACTAATACAGGATAGTGTCTAATTATTTTAATGTTTTGTGTTAGCTAGCGATAATATTTTATAATATACGTGCCTCTATTATTTTAAAAAAGCGGCCTTTACCAAAAATCTTGCGGTTTTTTCGCACCCGTTTAAAATTAAAAAAATTATAAACGGGCTAGTCAGAAAAACGATGCTTTCTAACAGCCCGTTTAAAATTAAAAAAATTATAAACGGGCGTGGGGGGATTCGAACCCCCGGCCTACAGCTTAGGAGGCTGTCGCCATATCCAGACTAGGCCACACGCCCATGGTGACTCTACCGTCGGTAAACCATTCTTTGATACATAAGTCCTATAAAAAATGTTGTGGAAATGGGCCCGACCGGATTTGAACCGGCGACCATCTGGTTATGAGCCAGACGCTCCACCAGACTAAGCTACGGGCCCTCTATGCAACCACGGTATCATGTGTCGTTATATTTAAGATTGATGGAATGGGCCGAAGCGGATTTGAACCGCTGATCTTCGCCTGACTTACTGCAAAAGCAGTTGTAAGGGCGACGTCATAACCGAACTAGACCACCGGCCCGGTACGAATTTGCGCAATACCCCATCCGAAAACCACAAGAATATATAATCCTTTTGACAGGAAAAACATGAAAAAAGAGGGGAAAGGTTTATAATAAAACCATACTTGGAGTTGAAAAAGAATAATTCTAACTGATTAACGGTTAAATGAAACATGCGTGATTAAATGAAAGATTTTAGCGAATTGAAGATAAATGAAAAAACACTTTCTGCCTTAAAAGAAAAGGGTTTTGAAAAACCGACCGATGTCCAACAAAGTGCCATACCTCCTGCAATAGAAGGCAAAGATATGGTAGTCCAGGCAAGAACAGGCTCGGGTAAAACACATGCCTTTTTGATACCCGTATTCCAAAAGATAAGCGATAAGAAACAGATACAGGCTATCATCCTAACACCCACTAGAGAACTAGCACAACAGGTAGAGCAAGAGGCAAGGGACATAGGCAGGAAGTACGTTATAAAAACACTAGCTGTATACGGCGGTGCCAGTATAGGCAGGCAGATAGAACAACTACCCAAGGTTTCCATGGTTGTGGGAACACCCGGGAGGATAATGGACCTGATGAGAAGGGGACACCTAGACCTGGGTCAAATAAACTTCTTCATCCTGGACGAAGGCGACAGGATGATGGATATGGGATTCTTACCGGATATAAAGTGGATAATGAGGAGAACGCCCTCGAAAAAGCAGATCATGCTCTTCTCGGCTACCATGCCCTACGAGATAGTGAGGCTAGCTAAGAATTATATGGACGATCCCTTAGTACTTAAACTATCCAAAGACGAAATATCCGCCAAAGGCGTATCCCAAAATTTTGTAAAAGTAGGTAGGAAGAATAAACTATCAAACCTTTCCGCTCTATTGGATAACGAACCCGGCAAGTACCTGATCTTCTTGAACACTAAAAGAGGTGTCCAGTGGTTAGCGGACAGGTTGAATAATCTAGGTTACAAAGCTTACCCTATGCACGGTGATATGAACCAATCCAGCAGAACCAAGACCATAGACCGGTTCAAGAGCGGCGGTATCGATATCCTGATATCCACAGACGTATCCGCCAGGGGGATCGACGTGGACAACATAACCCACGTGGTGAATTACGATATACCCAAATACGAGAAGGACTACGTCCACAGGATCGGCAGGACGGGCAGATTGGATAAAGCCGGCAAGGCCATAACCTTCGTGAGCAAGGACGAAATTGAATTCCTGGATAGGATCGAGGAGTACATCGAACGAGAAGTGGAGGGTATGGAAGTAAAGGGCAAAGGCCGTTTGAAAAGACGTGTGGATTACAGCGAGCACAGCGATATCTTCGGGATGGTCACATTCTCTTTCGAAACAGATAAGGAGATGACCATGTGGGACATAGTCAAGGGTATGAACAAGAACGGTTTCAGGGAACATGAGGTAGGCGAAGTGAAGATAGAGGGGCGTAAAGGAACAGTGTCGGTTGTAAGCTCAAAGGCGGATAAAGTACATAGGGTAAGATTCCTGAAGAACATCAAACTGGTGAAGCAAAAGCTGCGCCATAGCTCGTAGAGTAAACAACTTCAAATCTTAACTAAAGCGATCACCAGAAGTACGATACCCAGCAGCAACACTATCGCACCGTACCAGAAGTACGGTCTTACGTCTTCGCTAACGTCCGCTACGCCCCAGCTTGTCTGGGAACCTTCCGTTCCCGCAGGTTCGGTCACCATCATCAGGGCTATGCCGGCTATCAAGAAAACCACTCCGAGCAGGATCACCACGGTTTTGGTCTCCATAGATAGTAAATTATCTAGGGAAATATAAATCTTTTGATACACGGGTCGTTTGAGATCAGACAGAGGCATAATGTATTACAGGTGGTTAGTATCTACGTAAGATTTATATAGCTTATATAATTAGCATGTGACGGTGAAAAACACATGAAAAGCCAAAAAATAAAAAAGATTGGGTTTGGAACGATGTTCGGACTCGCACTGTTCGGTATACTCAGTGTGTTTCTGATGACTGGAACTGCAGCAGGGGACGACATTATACACTCTAGTGACAGGGCGTGGAATGTTAGCCAGCACGGGTCTTATGGATTTGATGTCGGCGCTAAAGGAGTGGGTGTGTCCTATTGGCGCTCATGGAATGAAAATCATGGGGCACATATTGCAATGGCGACAAGAGCTGAATTAGACCATGGAACAGGACAATTAGCTTGGGCCTCGTCCGATAGTAGAATGATTACCAGAGATCATCGAACCTGGAGCGGTGTTCGTTATACTTGGAGAGTCAGGCAATTTGATTTCCGTCATCGAGTAGTATATTGGATGACCGGACGTATCCATTATCTTGAATACTTATACCAGGTTAGGCATCAACGGACAACACCATGGTGGTGGGGTGAATACACTGATGACCATCCCGGACGTCTTCAAACAATACACTTCGTCTCCTACTGAGTATGGATGAATCAAGGGAGCGAATAAAATGAACGGAAAAGACTACAAAAACCCTTTTACTTTTTATTTCTTAATTATTATCCTCATATCCGTATCCTTTGCCCTTATTAATTCGAATACGTGTGCATACGAGAGTGTACAAAAAGATGAGTGGATATATCAAGACTCAACTATAGGAGTATACTATAACCACGATAACGATGATATAGATTATGATTTAAAAACAGGTTTGGAAGGGGGGCATACTATCACTATCAGTGTCGAGGAAGATAGTGAAAAATGGGCGTATGTGAAAATGAAAATAGATGTCAATGAGTTTAGTGAACTTGAACTTGATTACTATGAACTTCTGTTCAAGATAAGAAAAGAAAACAACGATGCCATTTTGATATCAGAGGGTCATCCGTATCAGGGTGAAAGACTCGGGTTCTTTCCGTTTTATGTATTCTCCCATGAGGACATGTATGAAAAAACCTACCACTACATCCTTGGCGGAGAAACCGAACCCGTCTGTTTTGTAAATAACTATAATTCAATCTACTTTGACCGTGAAAATATGAGTCAAATGCAAGTTCGGTTTGGTTCGGTATACGTCCTTCAATCTGTTCGAGAAAATAAGCTATACGAACACAAATTATTGATGAATCAAACGTTCGAGATCGGTTATCATTTAGATGTTACAATGAAACAACACGAGGGCGATGTATACATCATCCACTCCGAAGCCCGCTTCCCTGCCGAGTTTTTTTTCCGAGAAGATAATCTGGAAGGCAGGGCACTTGTTGAGGTTTGGGCAAGCTATTCGTGGGATCAACGTGAAACCATCGAGTTCTTAAACTCGATACAAATGGAAGAACCGGGTAATGATAATTCAACAGTTGTATCAGTCGCGTTGTTGGGCATATTGATCGCACTATCGGCTGGCGCCGGGTACGTGGCGTACAAAAAGAAAGGTGGTTGATAAGGACTTGTTTAAAAAAGGTGGCTTGATATACAGGTTTTTTTCCTCCAACGGATATGTGCTGGCGTTGTTGTTCATCACGCCGATCCTGCTCTATTTTGTGTACGGAACTGCGTTTTACGGGGGTTTGGACGACATCGGTGTGTCGGATATGGAATCCCACGACCTGGAGGGATATCACGGAAGTTTTCATCATATCGAAGGTGAGATAATGGAGGATTGGGTCCTCGAAAGGGTGAATCCGGAGGACGGGCAGGAAAGATTGTCCGATTTCCACGATTACACGTTCGAAAGGTCTTTCTTTCGAGGGATGTTCTTCCTTGCGAGTATTTCATTCCTGGTAGGTTCGGTCCTTGCATCCGTATCATGGGGGACCATGGCGGAAGATGGGTCTATCGTCTATCCAATACTTCTGAAACCGTCCAGGACGAGTGCCTTCATAGAAATTTTCACATTACCTTTATCATTCATACTTTTCATATCCTTCCTGACCTCGGTGTTGATATCTTTGGAAACACTGAACCCATTTCCTGGGGAGGGATTCGCCACGGTCTTTGCCTTATCCTTTTTAACTATATTCACCACCACCATGGGCGGATACACGGTGGGCACCCTCATTTCACTGCTTGCACGGAACTCGTTCGTACCCATAATCGGCTCATTGTTATTTATCGGTGGATTGAACCTGTTTCCGGAACATTACAATTTATTGTACCCCGCCCGCGGCTTCATATACAATCATTATTACAACTTCCCCGTGAACGATGAAACCTACTACGGTATTGTACTCATCATAGCAACGCTTAGCCTATCCTACTTTGTATTCAAAAGGGGTGATTTCTATTAAAAATACAATACTCATAGCCGTGGTAACTTCTCTAATAATATCGTCCGCACTGCTCACCATGCAGGAAGCAGGGCAGATCGACATATTCAACAAAAGGTTCGGAGACGAAACCAGGTTACGATGGGAAGACCGGGGACCCTACATCAGTGGTCACACGATGATCGAAAATGTGTCCCAAGGATACTACCGCACATCAGTAATGTACGGTCTGGAACCCGGAAGGTACCGGGTGAACGTTGAACCTGTTGGGACGAATATAACACTGTATCTGATAGACGGAGATAATACAACTGTAAAAAGATTCAACGAATCGTTCAGCTTCGAGATGGATATAACCACAAACACTGTTCGGATAGGTATGATCATTGTAAACCCCATAACATTCCAGGAGCACAAAGGGGAGCGATTTGTGGTAACTTTCCATAAAGAAAAAGAAGATAGCCCGTTATTGGTTGTATTATGGGCGATAACTATCATAGGAGTGATCTATGTTGGAGTCGATACTTACCGCAGAAAACATAACTAAAAGGTTCGGTAAGACCCTGGCATTGGACGATGTATCTATCGAGATACCGAAAGGTCTGAGCATGCTGCTGGGTCCCAACGGTAGTGGGAAGACCACCTTTTTGAGGATAGCGTGTGGCCTACTTTTACCCGACGACGGTGAAGTAAGGGTCTTCGGCCACAATCCGCACTATGATTACCGTAAGATCAAGGACCGTGTATCCTTCGCATTGCAGATACCACATCTGCCCTCCAACATAAGGGTGGGTGATTTTCTTGAAGGCATATGCATTGAGAAGTGCGCGGAAACTCATTTAGATGCCGTGGAAACATTCGGCCTTGAAGAAGTACTGGATAAGAAATTCAAATCCCTCTCTGGGGGTTTTAAAAAAAGGGTATCACTTGCACAGGCCTTCATAGGCGATCCGGAATTGATAATCATCGACGAACCCTTTGCCAATC
>JAFDTZ010000141.1 GCA_019594305.1 Thermoplasmata archaeon | reverse complement strand
TACATTCTCTAAGAAGTTGGTGATGGTACCGGTGAATACTTTTTCGTTGGGTATCCTGACAAATACACCGTCAAAGGTCCTTATGGATGTAGAGATTATCCTTATATCTTCTACCATACCCAGATTACCCTCGATGTTCACCACATCGTCTATTTGTATAGGGCGTTCGAATATCAGGAATATGCCCGAGATCATATTAGAAACGATACTCTGACTGGCAAATCCGATAACGATGGCTATTATGCCTCCGGCAACCAGAAAACCGGACATGTTTATCTGTAATATGGGTAAGATAACAATAACACCTATGAACAAAGCGACATAGTTGATGATCTTGGATAAAGTAACTATCAAGTTTTTGGAAGCTTTGTCTTTCAGTGTTCTTCTTAAATTAAGACTGATCATCTTACCGATGATAACTATTACCAGCAGTATCAATATACTCCTCAAAATTTCAAAAAGGGTAACTCCCGAGTATATCTCGGTTTCCATCATATGCCACCCTCCATTATGAATTTCGAGCCCTTCAATGGCTGCTTGCTCTGAATGTAAACTTCCTTAGATAGTCTCATCCCATCGATAAAAGGCTTAACGCTGAATTCCGTTTCCGAGTAATCATCATCTTGGATCATCATTTTCGCCTTCATGGATACGAGCTCGGAATCGTAATACATCTTCATCCCGTAGGCGTTGAAGACAGCCTTGGTTACCTCGACCCACCTTTTACCACGGTTGGATATATTCAGGTCGATGATACCCTCGTAGGCCGGGTCCACGTCTGGCATCCTATGGTTGAGGTCACTCATCCAGTACTTGCAGATACTACCGGTCTTGACGTCACCGTACAGTGTAAATTTCGGTTTACCGAAGGTAAAGATGTCTATGGGACGGTCCATCTTACCTCCACCGGTAAAAACTCCTATCTCAACCGGGAAGGTAACGAAAATACGTTTTTTGTATCCGGGTTCCACCACCAGAGGTTTCTGGAATTCCACCAGCAAGGACGAGGTCAGAGCCTTGGGAAGGTTCATGGGTTCCACAGGGCAGATGAGCAGGGTTTTCGTTGCCCCGAGGATCTGTTTCTCCACCACAACATCACCAAGCACCCTGTGGTATAGCACACCGTCTTCGTCCCTGGAGACTATTATGCTGAGATCATCCTTTACTATCTCGGTAGATATCCTATGGACACCGTACATGATGTAGCATAAAATAATGCATATATCAAATTATGGGTAAAAAAATTCACGCATCAGAAATAATGTCGATGGCCAACCAATTTCGGGCATGCTGATATTTTGACAAAACTTATAATACCATCGTATCGTATGAGATGTTAAAGAAAGTAGGAGTAATCACCTATTTAAGGGGTTAATCAAATGAAGAAAAGAACAAAAAAACTGACGTTTTTGATGGCAGTAATTATTACAATCTCGGCTTTTACCACCGTATCCATTGTTTCATCAGAGGGTGGTATTCAGCCTACTACGAATGTAAACTTCGACTGTATCAACCCGGAACTTGGTCGTACGGGTCTTTTACCACCTGAAGACATGGGTGAACGCAGACCTTATCCTTATGAGAGATCCGACGGTGGCTTGGTGTACATACTGATACAGGAAGACATGTACGCGAGCATAACCGATAGTGTGTACTCCCTTGTGGATAATATCGAGAACCGGAGGAACGTACCGTACACCGTTGAGATAATGAACGGGACCTGGAGCGACCACCCGCAGGTAAGAAGAGCCTTACAGGACGGACTTGACGATGATTTGGTGGGTGCTATATTGATTGATGATATACCCGTATCCTGGTACTATTTAGATGGGTTCGGTGAGGAAACCTTTCCCATAGACCTGTATTACATGGACCTAGACGGAGAATGGGGCGGCGGTGACGGTACCCAGCACAACCCGTACACCACACATACGGATGGAACCGGAGATGTTGAACCCGAGATATGGGTCGGTCGACTGTACACCGACTCTTTAGGATCATTGGGCAGTAGCGAGGTGTTACTGGAGGGCTACATAGATAGGGTAGATGACTATTCCCGCGGCATGCTCACCCGGGAAGATGAAGCACTGGTTTTCGTCGATAACGACTGGTATGATTGGGCGGATCAGTGGGATGGAAATGTGGGTTTGCTGTATGAGAACAGAACCTTTGTGAAGGAATACAGGGATACAAACGCTGAAAATTACCTGAACAACCTCACCATAGATTACGAGTGGGTGTCTCTTTTTGCCCATTCGAATCCAAGGTTGCACGTTTTCTATCCTGAGGAAGGAGGTAGCAACACATACGCCTACAACACAGATATAAGCGGAACCAGGCCGAGAGCACTGTTCTACAACTTGTTCTGTTGCAGTGGTACGGAGTACACATATTCTTCACAAGGAGGTTACATAGCAGGGCATTACCTTTTCGCCCCCTCGGTTTCCGGATTGGTTGCCGTTGGCTCCACCAAAACAGGCTCCATGCTTCATTTTCAAGACTTTTACCATCCGCTCTCACAGGGTGCCGGGATCGGAGAGGCGTTCAGACACTGGCATGTGCTGAACGGACAATCATCACGAGATTGGTTTTACGGTATGAACATCCTTGGAGACCCGACCTTGGAGACCGGGGGCTACGATCTCGATGAAGATATTTTAACTTTTGATATACCTTTGAATGCCGGTGGAGAATCCGATGGCTGGAATTTCGTATCCTTCAATTTAATGCCATTAGATACACCTCTTGAAGCGATACTAGATAACTCTACATACGGTATCGCCGGTAATTACGATAAGGTGATGTGGTACGGTGGAACGACTTATGATATCAACTACGAAACCATATTCAGCGATGATGTCGAAGACGGAGATCTAGGCTACATAACCGGTACGTCCCATTTGGATGCGAGTACATGGGATATACGTCAACACGGTTCATCTTCCGGAGACAATTCATGGGACTTCGGAGACGGGTTGTTCAACAAGCGCTCCGATGTAGGCATGCTGAGCTGGCTGATCTCGCCGGAGATCGATCTGAGCGGTGCAAACTCACCCGAACTCACCTTCCAGCATTGGCGTTCCTGGGGAGATACCGCACTTTATGATGCAGGTAACGTGAAGATATCAACCGACGGTACCGACGGACCGTGGACCTTGATAACACCGGAGGAAGGTTACGACGGAATAGTTCCCACCGATTGGGATAATCCAATGGGAGGCGAGTGGGCTTGGGGCGGCTCGTCCGGTTGGACTACTGCCACCTTCGACCTGTCGGAATATGCAGGAGGAACCGTTCACATACGCTGGGACGCAGGCACCGAGGCGTGGGATGATTATAACGGACCGGGATGGCGTGTCGATGAAATCGAGGTGACTGGAATCGTCTACGATATATCGGGACAGGCATCATGGAGAACTTACATACCCGGAAGAGCGGAACACTTCAACAATCTGGATACATGGGACCACTCCATGGGCATATGGATACACATGACTACCTCGGATATACTAACAGTTGTGGGAACCAGACCGGGTGATACCTCCTTAATTCTGAGCCCCGGCTGGAATATGGTAGGCATACCCAGTGAAACAGCAGGTAATCACGGACTTCCGGAAGAGGTTACGAAGATAGGTTATTTCGATCCGACCACTGATTACAACCTCGCGTATACTCACAATCCGGGCGCCTTCGTATTCGAGCCCGGTAAGGGTTACTGGCTCTACAACAGTGCGGACTATATGGTATACTGGTACATCGATTATTAACTCATATCGTACAATATAGAATGTTATCCGAGGATATAATCAGTCGTATCTATCAATAAAGGGAAATTGTTTGATTGATAAGGGAAAGTTTATTAGAGAATACAATTTAATTTGTACAGGATGCATCCCGCATTTCATATATTGATCTCCATCCTTATCGGTCTGGGTATGAGTATACATTATAAACAGAGATATGTTATTGTTTTAGTAGTAGCCTTTGCCGTCAATGGTATTATAGATGTGGACTATATACTTTTCATGCGTGGTATTTTCAGCATGAGATACTTCCATACTGGGTTGGTAATGCTGTACATCCCCGTAGTTATGATACTCTTTGTACATCTCTACGAGAAGGGAACTGAAAAAAGTATTCTCACCAGAATATTTCTAATGGTATTTTTGATGTCTTCCAGCCATCTGCTACTTGACACCTTCTCCCCCGAGGATGGAATATATCTGAATTGGCCTCTCAGCATGGCTGAATATGAATTGAACCAGGCGTTGTTGCCCCATGCGATCGGATTGATCATCGTAGGTGTGATAATCTTCAACCTTTTAGAGACGTACATATATTCAAGAAACGAAGGTAGTAAAAAAGGAGCCGTTCGGGGTATTGCATTACCATTTATCCGTCATCAACGAGAGCGGTTGGGCGGAGTACTGAGTTCGGAAGAGGACGAGAGTGAGGGCGATATCTATTGGAAACGGTCTGGGTGAGTGGAGAGCAAAGGTTCAATTTTCCACTGGCTCGCATTTTAAAGTGTTAAAATGCTCCCGCGTTGCAAAAATCGAACATAATTTTTCCACTGGCTCGCATTTTAAAGTGTTAAAATGCTCCCGCGTTGCAAAAATCGAACATAATTTTTCCACTGGCTC
>JAFDTZ010000037.1 GCA_019594305.1 Thermoplasmata archaeon | reverse complement strand
TTCCACTCTGCGCTGATCCCATCATAGATGGGGCCCTCCACTGCTTGGAGGAAAGCATCCAGTACGCCGGTTGCGGTATCTCCGACACCGACCGATTGATCCATTCTCACTTCCAGCCTAATCTTTTGGACGTATTCGTCCGTTGCTGAGGCTGGACTGTTTCCAAAGACTGCAAATAAGCTGCTGACTAGTACAGCAACCATAAGCAGGCCCAATATCTTTTTGCATTTCATGGTTATTCTACCTCTTTTAAAGCAAGAAACTAAATCGTATTTAAAGTTTATGGGGGGTTTTGTCTTATTCGAATATGCAGAATACGAAAATTATATAAACCCACCGGCAACATTTCCTTATATTATGGAAGACGATGTAAGCTCGATATTTATCTTGGGCACGTTCATATTTTACTACTTTATAGTCCCACTTGGGATCATATATGGTATATGGCGTCTTTGGGATAAAGAAAGAGGAATTAGTTTCATTAAAGGAGATAAATGGCCTTTTAAAACAGACGATAATTCTTCGTCTAATAGAATGCTAGACCTAAAACACATAAAGATAGCATTCATAGTTCTTTTGATCATATCCCTACCTCTTTGGGGTCTCTCAACTTCTTTGATTGCAGAAAACAATCTTAGGAGCGAAATAAGGGGCGGGACGATTATCAACCCTATCATAAGTGACCCTGTCGTAAATACATTGGGACCGTCATACAATACGGATGAGATCATCAACGAGATGGAGGAAAGGCGCGATTTTTGGATGTTCGACGTACTTGACGAAGTGATCGATTTTGATAATTTAACAAAGATTCCCGGACGACTCGCGGTATATCAACTAGATAGGGGTCGTTACGCGGTTACATATACATATCTATCACCCATACCCATGATGAGAGCATATGGATTTCAATTTTTACTGTACGAGGGTGGTCAACGGATCCTAGCAGGCTCCAGAGAGGAGACGTATATATTCCCGATGTATCCGGATATAACAGGCATAGCGAATCTATGACCTCCCAATTGTTTTAATAACGGTTGCCTCCTGTTATACCCATGGCCAAATTCTCAGTCGTACTTATAGGTACAAAATACACGGGTAACATAGGAGCGGTGGCTAGGGTAATGAAAAACTTTGGCTTACGTGATTTGATACTTGTTGAGCCACCCGATATAGACGACGATGCCCTGGCGCGCTCGATGCACGCATCGGATATACTTCTTGACGCTAAAATTTATTATACACTAAAGGAAGCATTGAACCATCACGACATGGTGGTAGGCACCTCGGGCATAGGTACCGTCAAGGAAAAACATTTTCTTAGACATTCCGAAGATCCGGAGTACTTTGCGTCAGACATATTGGATTACAACGGCAGAGTAGCGCTTCTTTTCGGCAGGGAGGATATCGGTTTGAAGAATGAAGAGTTGAGATCTTGCGACAGACTCATCACCATACCTACATCGGACGACTATCCGATAATGAACCTATCTCATGCGGTATCTGTAATCCTATACGAGTTATACAAAGGTACAAATACTTCCGATGAAGGGGAGACTACCGGATCATTGTTCAGCGAGAACAAAGAAAGATTATTTGATATGTTCGCGAATATATTGATACTCGCAAAATACCCCGAGCACAAAAAAGAAAGAAGTGAAATCATGTTCAGGAGGATACTCGGTAGAGCTAAGTTAAAAAGTAATGAATACCACCGTTTGATGGGTGTATTATCCCACATAGAAGAAAGGCTGATATGATATATTGTTTCAGTTCCTAGCTTTTTCGTTTAGCAGTCTTTTCAACTCTTCCCTGTCCCCGGCTTCCAACCCGAAATATTCCTGGAATTTAGGGCTGGTCCTAATGGAATATGTTCTCCCCGCCTTCTCCAACTGTATCAATCCTTTATCCTTTAATTCGTTAATATGTTCGTAAACCTTATCACCCAGTCTTTTCCTTAGTTCACTTTGCTTCACCGGTTGATAATATGCTATCAAGGCAGCTGTTTTAAGAAGGTCACTATCTATATCTTCCTCCATCACCGGTAGTACGAAGTGTTTGTACTCATGTTTTAACTGCATTGAATAATTGCGGCCCACCTTCTTTATCTCTATTGCGGTACGACGACTCCTGTACATACTCATTAGTTTCTTCATCGCCCTTCTGACCTCGCTTCGACCTATACCGGTAACCTCCTCTAACTCCGGAACGGTGAGGGGGCGACCGGAAGAAAAAAGGGCTGACTCGACGGCTTCGACGGACTCCTCTTGGTATTCCCCGTTATTCTCATCGTCGTGATTGTTAGCGTTCATATGTGTCGTTAAAACATAACACGATATATCAATCTACCGCTCGGCGTACCTCTTAATGCAAAAACACATATACCTACAATATTTATCTATGATACATGCCCGTAGTTTCAGTAAATCCCTCGGAACTGATAAGATTCAGTAAAACAGACGAGAAAGAATTGCTTTCCGTACTACCTAAACTCGGAGTAGACATGGGCCATAAGGATAATGAAAAATGGGAACTGGAGATATTTCCCGACCGGTGCGATATGCTTTCTCCGGAGGGGATCGGGAGAGCCGTGAAAAGTTTTCTTAATATAGAAAAAGGTTTACCGGAATACACCGTAGTACCTTCGGAGATAGTGACTGAGGTAGAACTCAGCGTTCAAGACGTAAGACCTTTCATAGTCACCGCTTTGATCAAGAACGTTGAATTAACCGAAGAATTCCTTAAATCATTGATGGATATCCAGGAAAAACTACACCTTACCCTCGGCCGAAACCGACGAAAGGTAGCCATCGGCATCCATGACTTTGCGGATATTGAACCGCCCTTTACCTATAAGGCTGTGAAACCGGACGAATTGTCCTTCGTTCCTTTACAAAAAACACATGAGATGACCCTTGAAGATATACTTGAGAAACACGAAAAAGGTAAGGATTATGCACATATTTTGAAGGGAAAAGCAAGATACCCTGTAATACTGGACTCGAAAGATAACGTACTTTCCTTCCCACCTATCATCAACGGGATACTCACTCAAGTAACACCGCAAACCAACACATTATTCATAGATATGACCGGAACCGACGAAAGCGCCCTATTTAATACCCTTAATATACTCTGTTCGATGCTGGCAGATAGGGGTGCGGATATATACTCTACAAAGGTATCTTACGGAGGTAGAGAAAAAATATTTCCGGATATGTCCCCGAATAAAATAGAACTAGACCTGGAAGAAGCCCGTTCATTACTCGGCATCCCCTTAGATGGTCCTAAGGCCTCCGATGCCCTAGAACGTATGGGATACTCCGTTCAAAATATATCCGGTGACAAAGCGATTTTACTCTACCCTGCCTACAGACATGACATACTTCATCCGTGGGATATAATGGAGGACCTAGCCATAGGCTTGGATTACCAACAGTTCCTTGGGACGATGCCTTGCAAGGTAACGATCGGAAAGGGTTTGCAGAAAAAGGAACTAGAGGGCGCACTGGCCGAACTGCTTGTGGGATATGGATATAACGAAGTTATGAACTACCCCCTGAGCAACCCGGACAGAGAATACCATGACATGGGCCTTGAACCGGATGAAGATTACGCCGTCCTTGAGAATCCGGTAAGCGAAGAGCAATGCTGTTTACGTACTTGGTTACTTCCTTCACTACTTATCAACCTAAAAAACAACAGAAACAAACCTCTTCCCCAAAAATTCTTCGAGATAGGGGATGTCGTAGTGAACGGAGAACAATACACCAAGACCGCCGGAGTAGCCTGTCATTCCGAAGCAAGCTTTACGGAGATGAAATCCATGATGGAGGGACTGATGAAAGCCATGGGCATAAGATATGTGATAGAACCTAAAAAACATAACAGTTTCATCACTGGTAGGTGTGCTTCTTTACTGATAGGTGAAGATGAATTTGGCTTTTTCGGAGAGGTTCACCCTCAAGCGATCTCTAATTTCGAATTCGAGCATCCGTGCTCGGCTTTTGAGATCGACCTTAAGCATATAGGATAAACGTTAAAAAAGGAGCATCCTTAGGCATCCCTGATAACCTTGCACGATGTAATAGTAATCGGAGGCGGTCCCGTAGGCCTGAGAGTAGCACAAAAAGTAGCTAAAGCAGGATACGATACCCTTGTTCTCGAAGAAGATAGAGCGATAGGGGCTCCTGTTCAGTGTGCCGGCCTGGTCTCACCTAGAGTAGTGCAGATGACCGGGACAAAAAGTATTGTCGGTGATTTCAATCGTGCCACTATACATCCGCCCGATGCGGAACCTCTCGAAATAGTATCGCCGGTACCCAAGGCCTATGTACTCGATAGAGGAGCCTTCGATCGGGAGATGGTAACTAAAGCGAAAATGAACGGCGCCGAGATACGTATAGGCTCAAGAGTGACGGGATGGGACCGGAAAGGTAAAATAGTTTTCAGACAGGAGGGAAAGAAACATAGTGCCAGGGCAGAGGTAGTGATAGGTGCCGACGGGCCAAATTCCCTGCTAAGGCGCTTATCCGACATTTCGGTTAAAGGTGAACACTTACCCGGCATACAGGCATTAGTAGGTAAAGAACCGGATGGGATCCACATCTTCATAGGTAACGACACCGCACCCGGATTCTTTGCGTGGGAATTGCCGCACCCTGCCGGAACTACGATAGGACTTGCAACCGATTCAGGGAACGCTTACTCATACCTTACAAGATTACTCGGGCGCATGGGTTTAGATAGAAAAGTTATAGCGTTACAGGCGGGTACCATCCCCCTGGGTACCATACAAAACTCCGTAGGTGACGGCTTCATGCTTGTAGGTGACGCCGCTTACCAGGTAAAACCACTTTCAGGCGGAGGGCTCTATACCGGTCTGGTTTCCGCAGACCATTGTGCAGATATACTGATAGACGCTCTGGACACCGGAGATACATCTCAGGAAAGTCTAGCTGTATATCATCAAAGGTGGCAGAAAGATATAGGCGGTGAGATATCCAAGGGATTATGGATGCGGAGGATCTACCGCAAATTCAGTGATAAGGAATTGAACCGATTGTTTGATGCATTGAGGGATAAAAAAATAATGGATGTCGTGGGAAATGAAGGTGATATAGACTATCCGTCAGCCCTTGCGAGGTCCGTGCTCAAAACGTCTCCTAAACTGCTTAAATTTGCCGGACCATTGATTAAGAATCTTTTCTAGCCAGGGAAAGGAATTGTATTCTTCCTGCATATACAGCATAACGGCGAATATTCCGAAAAATGCCGCCAGTCCGCCGAGGAGATACTGAGGCCACCTTGGTATGGGTGTTTTAACAGAAAAACTCGTATCCGGTATTATACCGTTCACCTCCAGATGGGTTATATTGATACTGCCGGAATAATTCGGATCACCTTCGGAAGGTCTCCTAGTCGCAAATTCCCAATCTTCATCGGTGAAATATCCTCTGGAACGCAGTACGCTGTAGTTCCCTGTCGGTCCGTATGTGAATTCTATTTCAAAACGAACGAAATACACGCCCTTCTCAGTCTTCCTGTCGGTTTGTATTATCAATTCTACGGGAATAGTACTGCCGCTGGGCCTTGATCCGAGGTCGAAGGTTCTTATGGTGGTACCGGATCCTCTGAATACCGGAGGTCTATCGATTTCTGAAATGTCCTTCTCTTGGTCTAGATCGGCATGACCATATATCCCTACGGTGAACCTAACGTCCTCGAAGTCGCCTTCATATTCGTTGCTTATGTTAAAGGACAATACTCCGGATTCCGACGGCTTTATAACAGGTGTGGTAAAATCTGAAAGTATCTTGTTTGCTCTACCCGGGTCCGACACCTCTGTTACGTAGGCCTGGATGGATACTGTGGTAAGCATCGATACCAAGATCACGACGAACACGGTTACAGCTAATGATTTTTTACGCATCTTGTCTATTACAGTTGCTTATAGGTATAAAATACTTATGTGAAATACGCCATGTAGTTTCTGATGAAAGAGAAACGTCCCGTTATCAAGGTACCGAAAAAGGAGGGAGAGAGGACCCTTAAGAAGTTGAAAAAAGAAGAGAGGCTAGATACGGAGCGTCTTATCAAACAATCTGATAACGAGTTAGTTATACCGGTTATAAAGGGAGGAAACGACCTTTCGGACGATCTGCAAAAAAAACCGTACCAACCTACGCCTTTCGAAAAGGTGAAGATATCTATCGATATACCTGAAAGATTAAAAGCTCGCCTTCCGTCCCGTTGGGAACGTATAGGAAATGTTCTACTTATCAAATTACCGGATGAGTTAATGGAATACAAAAATATCATAGGTGCAAGCTATGCACGTGTACTGGATGCCGATACCGTAGCTTTACAGGGAGATATAGTCGGACGAACAAGGGAACCTATCATCGATATCATACATGGTTCCGATACGGAAACGATACATCTTGAGAACAGAGTCAAATTCAAGTTGGATACCGCCAAGTTGATGTTCTCCAGCGGTAACATCGACGAACGGATACGTATGTCGAAGGTGGACATCCGTGATGATGTGGTGGTGGATATGTTCGCCGGGATCGGTTATTTTTGTCTGCCGATGGCGGTTCACGGTTCACCGAAGAATATCTATGCACTTGAGATCAACCCGACTGCGATAGGATACCTGAAAGAGAACTGTGTTATAAACGGTGTGGATCATATCGTAAGTCCCATCCTGGGCGACAACCGTGATTTTTCATTCCGCAGTGATGCCGACAGGGTAGTCATGGGATACCTTCACAACACCTGGATATATCTGCCCAAAGCATTGGAATTCCTTGGAGGTGAAGGAATCATACATTTTCACACCCTCGTTGAGGAGGGTAATATAGCGAGAGATACAATGATACAACTTGAAAGGGGCGGTATCGATGATGCAGAGATCAAAGATATACGCAAAATAAAATCATATGCTCCCCGTATATACCATGTAGTAGTCGATATAGAAATCGGTCGATGAACATAAAAAAAGCTTTATCCTATTAGATTATTCAGTAAACGGTGACCGAATGCCAAAATGCCCAAACTGTGATGAATACTATACTCATAACAAAGAAGGGAGATGTCCTAGATGCGGATATAACACAGAGGGCGATCATTATCCGCCTCCACCGCCTAGGTATTCCACATATTCATATCCGCCTCCGCCACCCGGGTATTCCACATTTACGGCCCCTCGTACCAAGATCGACATAGGCGAAACCTTATCTCTCACCGTGGACATACTGACTAAAAATTTTCTGGCCATCTTTACCTTCCTTTTGATCCCGATAATCATCGTGTCGGCCATAAATATTTTGTCGTCATGGGCAATGATCTCCGCACTTGAGGGACTAACAGCAGGAGAGATGGATGAAGAGGCCTTCGGGGCATTCATCAACTATCTTTTCACCATCTACCTCGTGGTGATACCTCTAACCATGGTGATATGGATGATCGAGTTTCTATTCGCCGGCGGTATAGTCGGCATGACGAAGGAGGGTTTCGAAGGGAGACCGGTAAAGGTAAACACGGGGTTCGATGTGATCAAAAGAAATCCTCTCGGTATAATAGGTGCGAGTGTGGTTTTGACACTTATATTCTACATTGGGAGTTTCATATGCTTTATCATAGCTCTATTATTCTGCTACTTTTGGCTGTTCACCCTACCGATAATTGTTATCGAAGGGAAAGGGATCTCAGCTGCCATGTCTTCCAGCAAGGATTTTGCCAAGGAACACGATACCGCCGGGTTCACCATCGTTGTTATCATCATAGTGATCGTGCTAAGCATGATAGGTGGTGTGATAGGTATGCTTTTGAGCGGTACATTTTTCATCCTTCTTGAATTCAATATCGAAGAGATGTTCGTGTTCGGCCCCAGGCTTATGATAGGACAAGTCATAGGTTCTATATTCAGTGTAATAACGACAGCCTTTGCAATAATGTGCGCAGCAGTGCATTATCTACGTGGAAGGGATAGTTACATGCAGAAGGTTTCCATGCCTGGCTATTTTGATTACCCGCCTCCACCACCACCTCCTCCGCCGGCATCATACTACGATGACAAAGATACATACCGTCGATAGATATTTGTAACTCGACTGTCATTATGTGTATGGATATCATGAAAGAAGCCATGTTCTGGGATAAATTAGAGGATGAACAAATTCGATGCGAGCTGTGTGCACACCACTGCAATATCAAGGAAGGTAAGAGAGGCCTCTGCAACGTCAGGGAATACAGAGAACGCAAATTGTATTCTCTGGTTTACGGCAAGGCGGCGTCACTTGTTTCGGATCCCATAGAGAAGAAACCTTTGTATCACTTTTTTCCGGGAACCTATGCTCTTTCTTTCGGAACGATGGGGTGCAACTTCAGCTGCGAGTTCTGCCAGAATGCGTCTCTTTCGTGCGGCAGCCCCACCAGTGCACACCTTAGAGAGTATTCGGTGAAGGACATCGTCCGGGAGGCGTTGAAGTACGACGGCATAGCCTGGACCTACAACGAGCCCACGGTATCGTACGAATTCAGTTACGATGTCTTCAGGGAGTACAAAAAGAAAGGAGATGGATATACGGCGTACGTTACCAACGGGTACATGGAATCCGAGCCCCTGAAAAAACTTGCGCCGTACCTGGATGCCATGAACATAGACATAAAGGCATTTACGGATAAATTTTACAGAGAGGTCGTAGGAGGTAAGCTGCAGCCGGTCCTGGATACCGCAACAAGATCTGTAGAATTAGACATACACGTGGAGGTAACATACCTTATAATCCCCGGACACAACGATGAGCCTAAGGAATTATCTGAATTCTCAAGTTGGGTAAAGGAAAATCTCGGGGAGGATACCGCCGTACATTTTTCAAGATTTCATCCCGATCACCGCATGCGCCATGTACCCCCCACACCGACAGAGAAGATGGAGGAAGCCCAGGATATAGCTGTGGAGCACGGACTCAACTATGTTTACCTGGGCAACCTGCCTGCGGATAACAACACATACTGTCCCGGGTGCGGCACAACGATATTATCACGGTCCTACTTCTCTTCGGGCAAACCGAAAATAAAAGATGGTAAATGCAAGAAATGCGGTAGAAAGATACCCATAATATACTGAACCGCTCATAGGATGGTATAGGGTATCGAATACTCTTCTTCTCTTTCCCTTTTCAACCTGCCGAGCCGGTCCACCATGGACTCCACCTCCTTTTCGGAGAGGATCATCAAGGTATTCAAGCCTCTTTCAGCGGCATTGACGGATGCATCCGGGGCGGCGTAAATTATGTCCGGCTCCAGGCCCAGTGATCTGACCAGACCGTATTGGGCCTCCCCCGTAACCGCAAGGAGGTCATATTCTACCGACTTGATCTTCGCCTTTAAGTCATGGGCTGAACTGTTTACCCCAGTCTTTAACATGTAGATGGTGCCCACCTCCATATCGGTTATCCCTCTGAGCTCGCCAACGGATAAAGGCTCGCTGGCATCGACCGAGTTCTGTGCAACCCCCGTTGAAGATCTTTTCTTGTGTCCGGCACGAAGAAATCCTCCGGACATGTACAACCCCACTTCGTCACCGGTATTTATCGGCTCGTCAGCGATGGCCGTACAGTACTTTATGAGGTCCATCCTCCGGTTGGCCTCGTCAACGAAAGAATTGAGTTTTGTGAGTACTTCCCGAACAAGTTCCATACCCTTAGGTGTGGGATGGTACCTTTTCCCGGTGTCATCCAGTAGTCCTTCTTCTTCCATCTCGGAGATATAGTTAGATACTCCCTGCTCCGTCATATCGAGAGGTCGTGATATATCCGAAAGCTTATTCGGCCTCTCAAGTGCGGAATGGTACAGTATAAGAAATCTGGTTAGTTCTTTTTTGTCTCTCAGGAGTTTCATGTGATCTACATATGTGATACCGCAGTGATTATAAGAATTTTCTCACCGACATGCGATGGATGCATAACCAACAACGTCCCGCATCGCCATGATATCTCCACTGGTAGCGTACTTTAAAAGCTCTGCGGACGAGTAATCAGAGCCGACCATCATGGCTACCACGGGGCCGTATCCGCACATAGAGATATTCTCCTTTCGTATCGTTCGGTACAGTTCCCCGGGGTCGTTGGCTATGATCTTATCGATGGCCATGCCGTCCCTTTCTTCGGCGATCCTCTTGAGAACGTAGTGAGAAAAATCCGTAGATGCTATGATCACCGTATCTTTGTTGCTCACGGCTTTTTTTAGTATTCGACCCATTTCAACGACGGTTTCGAAGTCCTGTTTCGTCACGCATATAGGAACTATACGGATATCCTCGGAAAGATACTGCAGAAACGGCAGCTGCACCTCTATTGAATGTTCGTTAATATGTGTATTATTATCTACCTGGATAAGTTCACCCTTCAATTCGTCCACCATATCGGTATCGATCTCAACCGTACCGAGGGGCGTTTTGAACTCTTCATCTCCCAGGGCCACACTGGCACCTATGCCGTGGTGATTCGGCCCTATCACTATGAATGTATCCGGCAGCCCGTCCTGATGTAGAGCCTTGTACGCATGGGCGGCAACAGGGCCTGAATACGTGTATCCCGCATGTGGCGCAACCAGCCCCTTTATCTCCCTGGTGTTACCTTCCTTACCGGGTAAACTCCCGGGCCCCAATTCGTGCTTGAAGCATTGCTCGATCTTCCTGCGCAATTCCTCCTTCGTACCGGGATAGAACTGCCCGGCGACCGCTGCATTTCTTACCATATTCGACTCACCTATACAATGATAAAAATGTCGATATACTTAAACCTGTCGTGGAAAAAATCTATATCGAGCGGTTTCAATCGGTGTGCATGTTGGAGATAGACGGCTCGGAAGGCGAAGGCGGGGGACAGATACTCAGAACCGCCGTGGCCATGGCATCGATACACGGAACGCCGGTAAAGGTATATAATATACGTGCCAACCGACCGAAGCCCGGACTATCAGCCCAGCATCTTTCCGCCATCAAGGGGGTGGCCGAGATGTGCGACGGGGATATTCGGGGAGCGGAAAAAGGTGCCACCGAGATAACCTTCGTTCCGGGAGATATAAGGGGAGGCAAATATCGTTTCGACATAGGCACTGCAGGCAGCGTTACGCTCATGCTCCAGGCGTTGATCCCCGTGGCGATACGTGGGGATAAGGCCGTGAAGATAAGATTGAAAGGGGGCACCGATGTTAAGTGGTCACCACCCTATGATTATTTCGAGAACGTTTTTTTGGAGCAGTTGAAACGGTTGGGATGTAAAGTGGAGTCCAAATTGATCAAAAGAGGGCACTATCCCAAAGGTGGTGGTGAAGTGGAGGTCCATGTATCACCGGGAGACATACATGGATATGATACGCCCAAAGAGGCTGATACGGTAAGTATAGAAGGCAAGGTATTCGTGAGCAACCTTCCAATGGACATCGCCAAACGGATGAAAAAGGCAGCACTGAAGGAATTGATCGGTAGTGACGTTTCCATCGCCACGGAGGAACATACAACGCTAAGTCCCGGCACGGGTATAACTCTATGGACCACCGGAGGAAGGATACTGGGGTGCGGCGTACTGGGCGAGAAGGGCGTACCTGCCGATATATTGGGTAAGAAATGTGCCGAGACGTTGTCAGATGATATCAACTCCGGGGTCGACCTGGACCCCTGGTGTGCCGACCAGCTCGTACCGTACCTTTCGTTGATAGAGGGTAATGGAAAATTCGAAGTGAGATACCCCTCGGAGCATCTTCGAACCAATATCGATCTGGTGAATAAGTTTAAGGACTGTGTAAGTTTAAAAGAAGGAGAGAAGGTAGTTATAGAATACTACGGGTAAGGTATCATCATGAAAAAGAGACCGCATGTGACAGTCAACGTGGCCATGTCCGCCGACGGTAAGATAGCCATGGTGGAGAACAGAGAGGTAAAGATATCCGGCGACCGGGACTTCAAGAGAGTTCACGAACTTAGGAACAGTGTGGACGCCATCGTCGTGGGTATAGGTACGGTATTGGCGGACGACCCGAAGCTGACGGTAAAAAAGAAATACGTGGACGACCCTAAAAAGCCACTTAGAGTGGTCCTTGATTCGGGAAACAGGATCCCCAAATACTCAAATATTTTTAACGACGATAACTACCTGATAGCCACCATCGTATCGACGGATGATAGGAACCGGGTAAAGTGCGGCGACGGCGCCCGGGTGGACATACCGATATTGCTGGAAAAACTGTACGAAAGAGGCGTACGAAAGATTCTGGTCGAGGGGGGCGGCGAGGTGATTAGTTCTTTCGTTAAGGCAAAAGCGGTCGACGAATATTTCGTCTATGTGGGGAGCGTGATAATCGGAGGCCGGGACGCACCCACCCCCGTGGACGGCGACGGTATAATATCGCGGGATGACCTGATACGTTTGGAACTGATCACCCACGAACCCATGGACGACGGCGTGCTACTGGGATACCGAGTGATATACCATGACTAGGTTCCTGGTGGATAGGATGCTGGGTCAGACGACAAAGTGGCTGAGATTGATGGGTATCGATACGGAGTACGCTTCGGAAGGCGACGACGAGGATATACTGAAGATCGCCAGGGACGAAGGCAGGGTGATAGTCACACGGGATAAGGAGCTGGCCCGGGAGGAAGGTGTGTTTCTCGCCCCCAAAGAGCCTGCCACAAAGGTTATCCCGCTTATATTGAGCATTTACCAGGTAGAGGTAAGGCCCATGTCAAGATGCTCGAAGTGCAATTCTGTTGTGGAAGAGGTAGAAAAAAGCGCGGTGGAAAGGCTCGTGCCCGAAGGCGTTCTATCATGGTGTGATGATTACTGGAGATGTACCGGATGCGGGCAGGTTTACTGGAAGGGCTCCCACTGGGACGACATAATAGCCACCATAGAAGAGATGGTGGAAGGAAGCAAATGACAGTCGCTATCTATGAGTATATCTTGCCCACAGCATAAGTGCGGAGGGCAGCACGAATACCGCTGCGAAGAAGCTGTAACTTATGGCTATTGCGGTTATAAACCCGAACTGTGACATAGGTAATATCTCGGAGGTCGAGATTATGGCAAAGGCCGCAACCGTGGTAGCCGCCGAGCCGAACAGACCTGCACCCGTCTTTTGAACGGTTTCATGCATTGCATCGTAAAGGTCAGAATTGGATATTTCCTCTATGAATCGGTGGGTGATATGTATGCTGTAATCCACACCCATACCCACCGTAAGAGCCGTTATACTGACCGTCATCACATTGAGGGATACGCCCAGGGCGTACATGGTGCCAACGATCCACAATGTAACCAGGGCTACCGGAGCGGTCGTTATCACACCCAGAAGCATTGATCTGTGCAGGTGATAGAAGACCACCGCCAGGGCGGCGCCGACTATGATTATGGTGAATATAAGCGATCTTAACTGTGTGTTGGTGAGCTCCTCGGTGGTCTCCTGGGCTATCATATAACCGCTGGTTATCTTGGCGGTGTATCCGGCCTCTCTCAGTGGTATAACATCCCTCTCCAATTCGCTTTCCAGTACCGCTGCATTGTCAAGGTCGGTAGTTAAACTCTTTGAATCCTCCGTCAACCGTATTATGCCCTGGGTATACTCCCCTTCGGGCGTCCTGTAAAGCACGCTTCTTATGGATGAACTGCTCCCTTGGAACTCATAAAGAAGGTCGTAAAGATATGTGACGTTCTCATCGGGAACGCCGTCCCCGTTCAGGTCGCTGGCCCTGTAGGCACTGACTATGGTGGAATTGTGGTTCGGACTACCCGGAGGCGCGTTGCCGTAGTTTTGAATGACCGATAGAGGAGATAACACATCACCACTGTCTCCCCCCACCATCTCACTATCCCGTATGTTTAATGTCGTATGCTCAAGGGCACGTAGATATTCCGGGGTATCGAGTCTGCCCTCGGTCAGGATGTACGCATAACTAGTACTCACCTCGAAATTTCCGGCGATGTACTGTATATTATCACTCTGGGGTTGGCCTTCCGGCAGAAAGTCCTGTATATCGAAGGTCGTGTCTATGTTGACCACGCCGTAAAGTGCGGATACCGTGATTACGGTGACCACCGCGAGAACTATCCACGGATGCCTGTCGGATGCGTCGGCGGATGTGGATAATATACTGCTGATAAGGTCGCTACCGTGCTTCTCGATCTTGGCCTTTGACCTTCTTCCTGAAGTATTATGTGCCTTTCTTTTATCGTCGATCAGCATCAACGTCGCAGGTAGATATGCGGTCATCAGTATGAAACTGAAGGATATTCCGACTCCGGCCAGGACGCCGAATTGCTGCATCACCCTTATGTTGCTCAGGGTATTGGACAGGAAACCCACCACTGTGGTGAATGTGGTCAGTATAAGTGCTCCACCCACGGTGGCTATAGCTATAAAAGTCGCCCCTTTGTAACCCCGACCATCTTCCTTCTCCTCCCTGTACCTCATCACCATGTGGATACCGTAATCTATAACGAGACCTGTTATCAGAACAGGTACCGCTACTATCAACGGGTTGAATTCGTACCCCAGCAGCACCGCTATTCCGAAGGTCCAGAGGATCGCAAGGCCCAGGGCACTCAAACTCAAAAAGGTCTCTATGAGTGATCGATAGACTATGAGCAATATGATAACCACAACGACGAAGGCTATGGGCAGGAGGGTTTTCAAGCTCCTGTCGGCGCTCTCGTTTATCTCATCCATCATCACCTGATTGGCAAATACCTTGGTCTCGGAATACTGACAAACCTCGTCACCCAACTCGATTACCCTTCTCTGTGCCTCCAGTCGTACTTCACGTTCCAAACTCGAGTTCATGAATACTATTCCGATGGTACTCTCCGCGGATACGGTCTCGAGCTCATCCGTGGGTGAAAAATCCTTGCTAACCGTGAAAACTATGCTGTCACCCATGCGACCGATGAGGGGGCCGAGGCTCAAGGCACCCTGGAGCATCTCTTTTGATTGTGAAAATACTGCCTTCGAGCCCATGATTACTGTTCGATTCTCAACCACCGTACGGTGATAATCGGCCACGATATAGGACGCGGGAGGCTCCAAGCCGGATATGACGGCCGTCAATGTGCTATTCATATCATGGAGATGACCCAGACCGATGCTTGCCTCCGTATCCATCATGTCAAAATTGTTCATCCCCTTGGAAACATTTTCGTTCAACCGTGAAGGTTCGTAATTGATAACTGAAAGCACAATTTCCTTGACATCGTGATCGGACATTCGCCCCAGCTTTTCCTTCTTCTGCTCCAAAGACAGTTCAAGGGAAGGTATCCGGTCGTTCAGGTTTTGTTGATGTGAGCCTTCCAGAGCACCCAGGTATTCTCCGATGGCAAAAAAGCTCGATGTCATTTCCCTGGCCATCTGTTTTTCATGGGCACCCGCCTCAGGGGATTCCAGTATGTCGTTGGTCCCTTGAACAAGATCTAGAAAAGGACCCAGTTCGGGGGATTCTTCCATATGCTGCTGCATATCAAGTAACCAGTATGAGATGTATGCGGAAACGTTGGCATGGTCCATATGGGAGTGCAGCACACCCATGAGCTCGTAGAATTTCTCTTGGTACTCATGAACCATCATCCATGAACGAGGATTGGTCATTATGTAGGACATCGAAACCAGATGGGTAACGGCTCCGTTGAGCACCCCGGGGTCGTGGTGCTGCAGTAATAACGCGTTGATTGATAGGGATGAGTTCATGTACAGATACATCTTCGTCTGGTTCTCTATCAGCCGCAGGTTATGTTCGGTTTCTTGAGATCGTTCCACTATGAACTCTTCCAGAAGTAAGGTTTGGTCGGCCATCAATATGTTAGTCGCCAGGGTATTGATACCCGATGATATTTCGTTTGTGCGTGCGAGTGTGTGGTTCACCGCCGGATCATACTGAACCGCCTCTTCCATATCCAGCATGTCCTGTAGTACACCAACTGTGAAAACATCACCGTCATCGGCTATGAAGGCCACTTGTACCGTTTCCTCGGCACGACCGAAGGTTTCTCGTATTTGGGAAAGATATTTTTCCTTGGGAATGTCGGGAGTGAAGGAGTCCTCCGAGGTGTCCATCTCCATACCCATGGCCAGGAATCCCATAAAAATTGAAAATATTATCACTGCGGCTATCACTTTTTTAGGATTACCGCTTACCATCTTAGGGTACCACATGAAGTACCTTTTACCTGTTTTTCGCACTATCCTTCTACCCATGCACATCACTGTTGACCGGGGACTTTCAGCGGTCTGACCAGGATCTGCACGAGATCCCCTTCCTGTATACCCAGTGCCTCCCTTTCAGCCGATGGGATGGTGATCCTGCCACTTTCTCCTACCTTGGCCTTGAAGAAGGCATTCTCTCTTGCCGCCTGTTCGATAACCTTGGGTATCTCCATACGTAACATATGTATGATGTCCGGGATATCCTCGATATCCGCCTTGTTGATAAGTTCTCCAATCTTCATACTGTCGGGAAAATAACCTTTATATTTAGATTTTTCGCCGATTAGCGGTATCAGATGGCAATTTACGGCAGAGCTATAAGATATCCTCCATGGCCGTCTTCATCCTGTCTATGCCCTTCCTTATCTCTTCCACAGAACGGGCGTAGGATATCCTCAGGTATCCCTCACCCTGACTGCCGAAGGCGGTACCGGGTAAAAGGCAGACTCCGGCTTCGTCCAGTAGATGAAGAGCCAGTTCCTCGCTTTTCATGCCGGTTTCCTTGATGTTAGGGAATACGTAGAATGCACCCTTGGGGTATATACAGCTCATGCCGGGAACTTCATTTAGCCCTTCGACGATGGCCTTTCTTCTCCTTGTAAAGTGCTCCATGATATTATCCACAAAGGACTGACCGTTCCTGAGGGCTTCCACCCCGCCCTTCTGTACGAAGGAGGCGGTACAGGAGGCCACGTCGGCGAATAATAGGTCCGTCTTGTGGATTATCTCCTTGGGGGCAACCATGTATCCCAACCTCCAGCCCGTCATTGAATAGGCCTTGGAGAACCCGTCCACGATTATGGTTCTTTCCTTGCACTGGTCGAGATAGGATGGACTGTAATGTTTCTCCCCTTCATAGAGCATCTTGCTGTATATCTCGTCGGAAAGTATGTACGTATCGTGCTCCCGTGCCATCTCGGCGATGGCCTTGATATCTTTTTTCGTCAGCACGCCGCCGGTGGGATTCTGGGGAGTGTTCAGCAGTATAAGACCTGTTTTATCCGAGATGTTGTCCTGCACCTGCTGGGGGGTCATCCTGAACTCGTCCTTTTCGTAGAGCGATATCTGCACCTTCTTGGCGCCCATGTATCCTATAAGGGAGTCGTACTGAAAATAGAAGGGGTTCTGGTAGATCACCTCGTCGCCCATGGCGACCGTGGTCATCAGTCCGAAGAATATACCGGGTTTGGCCCCGGGTAGGACCATGACCTGATCCTCGTCGGGTCTGAACCCTCTTGTTTTTTCCACATCATCACGTATGGCCTCTATCAGTTCCGGTATACCCAGGGTTGGTACGTAGTGGGTAAAACCTTCATCCAGTGCCTTCTTGGCCGCCTCTTTCACGTTATCCGGTGTATCGAAATTTGGTTGGCCTATCTCGAAGCGCACTATGTCCCTCCCTTCAGCGGCCATCCTATTGGCCTTTGCAAGGTACTTCAGAGGGGGCTCTCCCCGCAGAAGTGCGAAATCGGCTGCTATACCTTCGGACATACTCTCATCTCTTTCTACGGCTGGGGTATGGCGAGGTCCTTTGCCCCGTGTTTTGATAGTTTCAGGTCGGGATATTCATCCTGAATTATGTTGTGTATTATCTCAGCGTATTTTACCTTCTCACGGGCAAACTTGGCCAGGAAACCGGGGTCGACCCAGGGTTTGTACATACCGGCGCCTGCGGCCAGTCCGTATCCCGGCTCGATCTTGAAGTAGCACGGTGCTGAAACTCTTGCCAGATCCGGTGCCTCGTAGAATCTGTTGAAACCGCCCATGGAATCAGCCAGGTATATGTGTATGTCTATGGGTATGTCTATGGCCTGACGTATGGATGCGAACATGGGTATCGACAGATCGCCCAGGGGGTTGAAGGTTCCTGCACCCAGGCTCTCCAACAGTTTGCCGCCGGCAGCGTTGCCATGGCCTGCGTATATGGATATCTTGAAGGTCACATCCTTCGGTATCAAGCCTAATTTTTTCAGCTCGTTGGCCAACCACATCACTCCTTCGTCGGTCACGAGGAATCCCCTGAAACCGAAGTCTATGCATCGTTTGATATCCTTTATGGCATAAACGATGTTGTCCGAGCCCCTGACCCTTAGACCGGATAGGGCTCCTTCCGGGGTGGCTATCTGCCTTCCGGTGTTCCAGCTAGCCCTAGGGCCGGGGGTGATTATGACCTCAACATCGGCGTCGTGGGCCGTACGGGCGAATTTTTTCAGCTCGTCGTCGGTGAGCAGTGTGCTGCCCATGACGGTACATATCAATCTGTGTATCGGCACACCTCGTTCCTCTCTCTCCTCTATCAAGGCCTCGAGTGTAGACAGTCTTTCGATACCCGAAATCTCCATCCTGTAATGACAACCGTCCGGAAAACTTTTCTTGGACTTTGGCAGGTCTGTCGG
>JAFDTZ010000074.1 GCA_019594305.1 Thermoplasmata archaeon | reverse complement strand
TGGTACGTAGCTTTGCCATTGACCGGTGGATGCATCATAGTACATCACCTTGTCGTAGCTACCGTCGATGTCTGTCAGTATGGTCTCCAGGTTCGTGTCGCCTAGTTGCAGATTGAACGATACGAAGTTCCAACCGTCGGCGTTACCACCGGCGAAGAGGTCTATCATGAAGGTATCTAATGTTTCTCCGGGTTCCTGTACCGGTCCTGCACCGCCTCCTTCGTAGCCGTCCTGATCTGAGTAAACCATGTACCACCACAATGTTCCGTCGGCAGTACCTGCTCCCGGATCAACGTAGCTGTATGGTCCTCCATCGGCTGCAACGGTTCCTGTCAAATTCCATGGACCTGTGCTGGAATCCGAACGATAGATGTTGTATCCGGTTACCTTTGCAGGTTCGTCAGCGCTGGCATTCCATGTGATTAGGTTGTCTTCCGTACCATCGCCACCTGTAACACTGTGTTGGAAGTTCTCGATCCTAGTGTTGCGTGTATCTGAACCCCAGCCGACCCAACTACCTTGTTGATTGTTTCTGCTACTAACAATGAAGTAGTGTGGTTCCCAAGCTACTGCATCGAGTTGAGTTGCCCCTAGTTCTTCTGTTGTGAAGGTGCCTATAAGACTTGCTGGAGGAGAAGTTGTTCCCTGGTATAGTCTAACTCTGATCGAATCTGTTGGTTCTAGCGCTGTCTCGGGTGCTGTCCATGTGGCACCTGCAACCATCGCCCCAGGATCGTTGTTTCCTAGAATACTTGCGATTCCCACTGCGCTTCCACTTGTAAACTCTGTTTCTGTTCCTAGGTCGTCAACTACCCATACTCTTATGCCAGCATATACGTCCGCGTTGTTTCCTAAGTCCGCTCCTGCTTGGTTAGTAGCGGATTGTGTAGTTCCTAGTACATCGTCTGCACGCATGTATCTGGTTTCAGTAGTTGAATCGGCGACTGAACCGGTATGCTGAACATTCAAGTCCGTTGGCGCTACGGGTGGTACTCCAACTATGTCGAAGTTAAGGCTGGTATCGGTATCGCTCATGCCGTTGTTGTCGTGTACAGTCGCTCTGACACGAGCTTCACTGGTGTGTTCATCGGGCACAGACCAAGTGTGACTTCCGGCATCTGCTGTACCTGTAACGATCGTTGTCCAGGATGCTCCGGCGTCTGTGCTGTACTCCAAATCAACGCCGGTGATTGTACCTTCGCCTGCCGTGGTTGTCCATGTGATATCTTCGTTGTCACCGGCGTACCACGTCTCACCACCGGTCGGCCTAGTGAGAGTAATGCTAGGCGGATCAAAAGTTACTTCGGCTATCTCAAAGTTACCGCTGGTATGTGTATCGCTCATACCATTATCGTCATTGACCGTTGCTCGAATACGTGCTTCGGTCGTCGGTTCGTCGGGCACTGTCCAAGTATGTACGCCGTCATCGGCCGTACCGGTAACGATATTGGTCCACGAGACTCCTCCATCAGTACTATAATCAATATCAACGCCGGTGATAGTCCCGTCTCCGGCGGTGGTGCTCCAAGTTATGTCTTCATTATTTCCCGCAGTCCACGTCTCTCCGCCTGTAGGTCTCGTAAGCGTGATGCTTGGAGGAAGCGTGGTAATTGTTCCGGATATCTCGATATCGTCTATATTCCATCCGGCATCATTTGTATCATAACTGTCGGTGCCCATCCAATATCGTACTTGGATGGTACCCGTACTGAGATATGGATCTAATATTACACTTTCCATGACCCAACCTCCTGAGTCACCTGTAAATGCATCCTGTCCTTCGAGTACGTTATCGTACCCCGTACTCAATGTTCCGTCGTAACCGCCTGCAGGGGTAACTCGGGTCCAACCTGTACCATCGTTGATTTCCACTACACCTCCATCCCAACTAGCTTCAAAGTCATAGGAATGATACCATGTCCAGGTTGCATCAGACCATAAGCTTGTATCGATCACGGGTGACACTAATTTTTCGTCCCAAACTGTTCCGTAGTTACCGTTTCCACAATTCCAAGATTGTGCGCCGGCGTAAACGTTCGTACCCCAAACTTGCCAGTTATTATCAGGTGTCCAACCGACATTACCTGCTTCAACGTCGTCTATTGTAGTCGGGGTGAATGTATAATACGATCCACCGTTATCATCTACGGCAGTATTTCCTGCCTCATCGGTTGAAATAACTTCATAATAATATGTTTGTCCGGGAACCAATCCATCCACAAATATAGAATGAGATGTTACATATGGAGCGCTTGATGTTGAACTGCCTAAGGAGGTGGTTCGCCCATAATTTACCTTTGTATCAGATGGTTTATCAGTGGTCCACTCAACTCTAGCTGCTAATTTAGTAATTGAAGATACTAAGCTGATAACCGGTGGTGTGCCATCTACCGTTGCCGTATCTGTTTTTGTAGCAGATGTTCCATCGCCGATATCAGCATCAAAATAGGATACTGTAACAGTGTCTCCATCGGAGACTTGTAGTACACCGAGGCTGTTGGTTTCGGATAGATCAATAGTTCCTTCGAAAACACCTTCTGTTGTCGTTTCGATCAAGGTAACTGTTTCTCCAGTTGGTTCTGTAGTACTATCTATGGTCACATCATGAGAACCTGTTCCGGAGAGGTCTAGATCTCTCAAGGTTATCAAAGCGGTGTCTTCTAATGAATAAACATTTTTGTCTAAAGAAACGATGCCATCGGAAGTTACAGATGCACCGTTGTAAACGGCAAGAGCGTAATCCTGACTGTTTCCACCGGTATTGACTGCGTCGTCTGTTATCGATCTCGCTTCAATGGTAACCGTGTAAAGACCATCTTCTACTTCTGCTTGAGGTATGTATACATTCTCTACATTGTTTGTATCATCCCAACCATCTCCGTTTCTATCAAAAGTTCCGATCGCATTTGCTCCTGCAACTGACCAACCACCGCTGAATGCATTTCCTCGATATATAGAACCGCTGGGCGATTCTACGATGATGTTCAGATCATTGATCAATGTAGGACCAGAACCGGTACCAGCCGGGGCCTCTTTATCGGTCCAAGTAAGACTGAATTTGAGAGGTTCTCCGATCCTATCGACTCCTACATCATGCACATTTGTCTCTAAGCTATTGGTAAATATGTGCTCCTGGTCGGATAGATAAAATGGTACTGGATCTCCTAAAGGCCGGTTCAATTTTGAGATGTCGGTCATTCCCCAGCCTTCATCCTGATTCGGTATGTCTCCGCGACTTCCGGATATCGGATTAGCTGTGTTTATCAAGAGAGCCTTTACCATGGCAGGGCTTGGTGTATAGCCATGTGTATTCTGGAACCACTCTACAGTAACGGCTGCTGCTCCGGCTACAGCCGGGTTAGCCATGGATGTTCCTGATTTGTAAGAATAACCACTGGTTATACCTGTTGAATATATACTCTCCGCAGGTGCTAAAACGTCAGGTTTTACACGATTGTCATCAGTCCAACCACGTGAGCTTGAACCATACATTGCCTCCGGATTGCTATATCCTCGCGGTGGGTTGTAGGGTTGTGTTCCACCAACTGTTATAACATTCTTCGCGTTACCCGGACTACCGATGGTATTGTCTCCGGAGCCCGAATTACCAGCGGCAACGGTGATAACCATCTGATGGTTACCTGGAGAATCTCTATCGGCATCTCTTACTCCCACATCGTATGCTGTGTCTCTAGCACCATAGTTACCGCTAGTTGTAGCACCCCACGAATTGCTATGAACATACGAATCAGATAGCTGTGCAGCCATTTTGATTATTTCATAATAATCACTCGGTCCTATCCAGCTTCCTCGATGATCAAATATCTTCACAGCAAAGAGTTCGGTTGCGGGTGCCGAGCCTTGACCGGCGTAATAATCATTGTAAACTGTCGTTGTTGTACCTGCATAGGTATGCCCCGCAGCAGAGCCTGCACAGTGTGTTCCATGGCTGTGGCCGTCTTCCCAACCCCCATCAAAACTATGACCGCCGACAACTCTATCCTGAAAATCCGGATGCTGATCTGTTGTCGTACCACCGCCCAAACCGGTATCTGCAACGGCGATAGTGATACCTGCTCCGGTATATCCTATCTGATTCATATAGGAACCATAGTGACCGTGGAGTCTGTATGCGGTATCCGGATTATCATCTTGGTCATCGAAGAACCACAAACCTCCGCCGGTCACCTGTGTTGCCATCTCGTCGGTCAACACCGGTTCTGAATACTGCGATACAAAAAGAACGTCGTTTATCTGTGTTAGTTCGTTTATCTTGTTTGCAGAATCGACGTATCCTACGAATCGATATCCATTTTCATTCGACTCGGAAAGTGAAAAATAATTTACAATATTCTGAACTTCAAAAATGCTCTCCGTACCGGCGTGCGGAACCATGCCTATATTCACCATTCCCGGTTCCATATCCGGCTGGATCTTGTAGTAAGGATGATATATGCCCGTCCAATCCACAAAGTACAGTTCAGAGACTTCATCTGCAAGTTCGGGAGTCATCCGTACTCTGTAAGCGTTATTTGGCATATAGTTCAACACATCCACACCCATATCCTCCAGTGTGGAACGCCAATCTTGTGCGATAGGCCCTACCATGTGTACGATATAGAGTCCTTTAACATTTGTATTATATCCTTCTATCCTCAGTTCATCCGGGATCGAAGTATCTCCGTCCTTTATGTCAAAATCATATCCGTTGATATATAGTTTAGTTCCATGCTCCATGGCATCTATATCCATACCCATATCTTCCATCATGGATATGGCTGTCGGGTTAGCTTCGATCAATACATGATCATCATATTCGTAGATAACTTCCGTACCTAAATCCATTATTCTCCTCATATCGTCTGCATCGTTCACTTCCACCAATACGATGTCTGTCTCTCCTTCTTCCGAAGACATGACAGGCATCGCCGAAAAGAGCGATATCAACAGAAATGTTGCCGTCAAAAAAGCCGCTATCCTTACACTTGTTTTTTTCATATTAAAAACTCCATTTTCTCCACCTCAAATATTATACTATTTAATTCGATTGAAGGTTTATATAGTTTTTGTAAAGAAACCAATTTCAACGTCGGATCTCGAAACCCTCGTATTCCCCGGTATACTCTTCCTCTTCGATGTCCGCATCGGTCACCCCGGCTCGTGGTTGATCGTGCTTGCACCATCGTATAACTTCGTCCACTTTTTCCTGCGAACCTTCGAAGACGGCTTCCACCCGTCCGCCTCTGAGATTGCGGACCCAACCCGTGACTTCCTCCTTTACAGCTTTCTCCCTGGTGTTAGCTCTGAAGAACACACCCTGGACCTTTCCCTCGAAGTAAACGTGTTTTCGTATCATGGTGATACATGTGTTTTAACGTAAAAAAATGTTGCGGACTCACAAAGCGGTCATCACCAGTTTGCCGTGTTTAACCCCTTTTGTAGAGATCAACCTGTCGGCTATTCTTCTTACCTCTTTAGCCTTACCTCTTATGGCCATCATCTCCATGCAGTTATGCTTGTCCAGATGGATGTGCATAGTAGATACGATATGTGCGTGGTCATCGTGCTGTATATCGGTTAATTTGTCGGATATGCCTCTTTTCTCGTGGTCGTATATCAGAGTTAACGAACCGTAAACCTCTTCGTCCGAAGCTTCCCATTTTTCCACGATCAAAAAATCTCGTATCAGATCTCTGATGGCTTCCGAACGATTGGCATACATCTTTTCTTTTAGCTTTACATCGAACTCGTCCAGTAGATCTGCAGGAAGAGAAACCCCGAACCTCTTAAGAGAATCCGTTTTATCCATGATAATAGATTGGCAAGACGGGTATATCTTTTTTATCCCTGAGAGGTTTCCTCTTCTATCCAGTTCAGGTAGGCCGGTGAACCACTTTCGATGTTCAACTCCAATGCACAGGGTACATCGTAGGGATGATGTTCTTCTATGGTTTTAATCAACGACAGAACAAGTGATTTTCTAGTTTTCAGAAAAACAGCTATCTCTTCATCGCTCACTATTTTATCATCCCAACGGTACATGGAATTTATTGGAAAAATGTTGGCACAAGCGATCAAACGTTTCTCTAGTGATATCGCTATAAAATCTTCGGCTTCATCCCGGTTCTTGAAAGTGGTATACACGATGGAATACATATTGAGTGAAGAAGCAAATCGATATTTATGATTTCCCTTTTCATGATAATACCAGAAAAGTTATACACACCTTCAGTAAATACCGCTCAGGTAGATGATTCCAAGGAAGAGAAGATGGAAGATCATTGAAATGGTAGGTACCAATCCAAAAAAAGTAGTAGTCATTATCTTAGCTTTTACTCTGATAATGAGTTTTTTCGCGTTACAGATGAGCGTTGATGTGGATGAAGAAGGCTTCAACCCGGAAAGTCCTAAGGTCGATGCCATGGACGAGATCCGTGAAAAATTCGGTACCGCCGGTGAAAGCGTACAGATAGCTTTTATTGCAGACGATAAGGACGTATTCACCGTAGAAGTTTTCAGAGATGTTCTAAATTCGAAGGTGGCATTCCTGGAGGATGAAGATATTTCCTATGTACTACTTCCATCGGATGATATGCCGCAGGGTATAACCACCATAGTTGATACTTACTTTACGGGAGAAAGTGTGCTCGAGATGGAAAAGGAGCTGATAGGTTTTACCAACGCCTCATACTCGATGGTAGAGATGTCATATCATCAACGTGAGATGTACGGATCCAAGAATATTTCACTTTCTTTGTGTGCCGGATTATTACAGGAACCAACGGCCTATACCGGAGCAAAGGGTGCACTGGAAGCCATGGCTACTATCACCGCAGACCCGTCTAGCTGGACGGCTTTCGGTGAGCATCCCCAGGAATTCGGTGAATTGATCGGGAAGCTAAACGATACGGAAACCGATGTGGAAGAAAAGATCGCCTACATAGATAATTTCGTCTCCAGCATGGAACACCATGAAACCCATGGTCTCGACGACTTTCTACATCTACTTGATTCCACCAATACGATACTAAAGGAATCTGATTCTCCGGATATACAGACTTCCGCTTTGAATATGGTGTTGAGCTACCTGGGTATTTCCCAGCATATCGAATACCTTAGCGATGAACTCGATTTCGATATGGAAACACCGTCCCTTACACTCGGCGACGACGAAAAGTTAAGCAGGCTTGACGAGATGCAAGACGACGACATAAAGGACACCGTTCGTAGTCTAAGAGATCATACGGGAGACGAACTTATCGATTCTTTGAATACTACATTGGATAACCTAAGGGACATCGAGGATCATAATCACTATTCCATGATCATCCTGGACAACATGATGGGTATACTGCAATCCATCTCCGATGTGGACGAGCTGACTGAGCCTGTTAACATCTATTCTACGGCGGTCGAAAATACCACTGAGATGTTAGAAAGTGGTACGGAAGAGACGGTCGGTACACGTATGATGCTTCGTTCCGCGTATAACCTTCCGGCGATGATACAAAATCTCTACAACGGTATAGAGATGATGGCTAGTAAGGATTTTACTTCAGCCCCGGGGCAGCATTCAATCAGGGCAACCAGCACAATGAGTATCGTGCTCATGAACAATTCCATGGAATCGAAGCCTAGATTGAAGGCACAAGAAAATATTATTTCGATCAGTGACGAGACCACGGAGAACTCCAGGGCTCGTGTATTCGCCGGTCAGGTGATGATGGAAGAGATAAACGAAAGTGCAGATGAAAGTTTGAATACACTGCTTCCTATCGCCTTCGTGTTCGTAGTAGTGGTTCTCTTGCTCGTGTTCCGTTCCATGGCAGAGACCATGCTCAGCCTACTTTCGCTGGTATTCGCCATAATATGGACCTTCGGTATAGGCGTACTCTTAGGTTACAATTTCAACCCTATATTGATAGCCGTACCCGTACTCATAACAGGTCTTGTTATCGACTACGGTATACACATGATAATGCGTTACCGGGAAGAACGTTATGATGGACAGGAAGCAGAGAGAGCAACTATCATAACCATGACCACCGTGGGCGGTGCCCTGATACTTACCACCGTGACGACGGCCATCGGTTTTTCATCTAACTATTTTAGCAATATAGAAGCTATGAGGCAGTTCGGCATACTCGCCGCAGTCGGTATACTCTCCAGCTTTGTACTCATGACAGTGTTCCTGCCGGCCATGGTATGTCTTATGGACAAAAGGAAGAATTCGGTAAAAGTAACAAAAAGAAGATCTAAAGGTCTGGAAAAGGTAGGCAGTGACATACTCGGTAGGATCTTATCTCGGTCCGCTGATTCTTCGGATAGGCATCCCTTCGTAGTTCTGCTGGTAGTTGCGATGATCAGTGTGGCGGCTCTTTACGGTGCCTTGAACGTTGATACCACTTTCAGTATACAGGATTTCTTACCCGAAGGAAAACCCCAGAGTGAGAACATCAATTATATTGCCGACAATTTCAGAGTGAGTACATCGTATGCATATATCATGATAGAAGGAGATGCCGACACTAGAGATTATCTGCGGGCCTTACATGATACCCAGAACGATATGGAAGGCAATCGTATGATACGATACGAAGATGGTGTGTCTTCTGTTCTTAATGTACTGCTGGATTTCGGTACAGCTCCTTCTGGTAGCTTGAGATACAATACTAGCATAGTCCAAGTTTACGAAGATAGCGAACCGGACGAACAAGGGATACCTACTACCAATATCCGGGAGCTCTACGATATACTGTATACCGCAGAAGAAAGCGGGGATGTTATACGCAGGGTACTCTATAAAGACGGCGATAGATACACAACCTCGGTTATCATGGTGAGAGAGGACGGCTTGAGGATGGCAGAGGATATGGGCAACGCGGCGGTGATGGAAGACGAGCTTCGTGACGATGTAGTGTACTTGGAGGATTCAGGCTATACGACGACTATCACCAGCAGTTCTATCATCGGGTATGAAACCACCGAAGAATTGAATGCTACCCAGATACGCTCGTTGATCATAACCATATTCATCGTGGCTCTGCTTCTAACCATTGTGTTCTATAAGGTACATAAATCTAAATGGCTTGGTATGATCACAACGGCTCCGGTAGCTTTGATCACCATATGGATCGTAGGAACCATGTTCTTACTCGACGTTTCATTGAACGTGATGACCGTAAGCATCACCGCTTTAACCGTGGGGATGGGTGTGGATTACAGTATACATATAACATATAGGTTTTTAGAAGAGAAAGAGAAGGGAGAACTGTACCAAGCTATGCACGAAACCGTTCAGAACACCGGAGCGGCTCTGGTGGGGTCAGCCGCCACTACGGTGGGTGCTTTTGCCATCATCTCCACATCCAATATATTACCAATGTCCCAATTCGGTTTCATAACTGCTATCGCTATAACCTACAGCTTTTTATCCGCGGTATTCGTACTCCCCTCTGCACTGATGATTTGGGCCAAGTATACGCAATAGTTTTTTTTCGGAACCCAAAAGTTTCATATAATCCTCACGCTATAAACCGGTATGTACGGAGACCATGTGATACCTGTGGAGGTAGTTAAGGACGAACTCTCTATCTCAGTTACCCATATAGATGGACACCTTTTGTATCACAGGGAACTCGGAGAAGACGTGGTCGAGAAGGAATTGTTGGCCGGGAAAGGTGATATTCTGATCTGTCCCGTAGAGCCGATGAATCTACCGAAAAACATCACTTCTTCGCTCTTGGTGGAGTTCGAAAAACCTCTGGTGGTTGAGCCGAGATACAAAAAACGTGTATTCGTCACTTTTCCAACGGAGATAGGCGTATTCACCGGTAAAGGAAAGTCGGCTAGATACATAGATATATTCGGGTTGAGCAAGCCTAAATTTACACTATACGGCGATGTGAAGACCGGAAGTATCTGCAAGTACTGGAATAGTGAAGTTTACCATAAATTACCTAAAGTTGACCCGGCCTACGAAGGGATCATCGATCTGAACATATCTAACATCGGTAAACGTTGGGTGGAGGTGACCAAGGTGGTTTTCAGTGCCTACGGGATGAAAATTTATTATGATTCCGGTGTCGCTTCGATGAGGGCATCCATGATCATCCAAGGAGAAGACCATTCAGAAACAAAATTTATCGACAAACCGCTTCGAAAGGGGATGAAATCATCCAAGGAAATTTACGTCCATAGTATACAACCCCTTAAAGGCCAGAAATTCATCATGGAGGGCGGCATATGATAGATACCGAGATATACACTGGAGTTACCATTTTTGAAATTTTAAAGAGTTTATTGATACTGATGGTAATAGTTATCATCGGTAAGATGATCAGTCTTAATTTAAGAAGAACACTGAAAGACAAAGCTTCCAAAGACTTGGTCACCACTTTATCAAAGATCATCAACTATACTGCTTTGTTCATAGGTGTTTTTTTTATCTTACCCATTTTGCAGATAAGCATGTCCGGTCTTCTGGTTGCCGGAGGCATAATGGCCATCGTTATCGGATTTGCCAGTCAGAGTATCGTTTCTAATATGATCTCGGGCATATTCCTGATATTCGAACGCCCTATACAAATAGACGATGTAGTGAACATCGAGGGTAATCTGGGTATGGTAGAAGATATAAGGATAATCTCTACATCCATAAGGACCTTTGACGGTGTATTTGTCAGGATACCCAACGAAAAAGTATTCACCGGTACCATCACCAACTTCTTAGAGAATGTA
>JAFDTZ010000110.1 GCA_019594305.1 Thermoplasmata archaeon | reverse complement strand
CTGATACCAGGGCATGGATACTGAGATTATTATCAATACCACCGCACCCAGACAGAACAACAAACCCAAAAATGCTTTCTTGTCCATTGTTGTCGACCTCTAAAGGTGTAATATATGGGAAGATAAAAACTTATCCATGGAAAAAATGTGTAGTAAAAAAAAGGGGAAAAGGGGTTTTATGTTCGATCTCTGCCGTAATAATCGGACCAATCGTCACTTTTTTTTCCTTTCTCCATATCGTAATGCCCTAACTTCTCGGATTTTTGCTCCGTATCACGATAGAGTAAAGTAAAGACCACAAGTAACACGGTCGTAACCACCATTACCCCCAGGAACAATCCCCGATACGGCAATATCCTGGATGTAGGTTCAGCATCAATGCTCAGCATGGCGCTGCCGTCTATCCCCGGGTCGTGGAATATGTGATGGCCACCGGGATAGTTGAAACCACCGTACACCATGAATCCGACGAAGTTACGTCCCCTGTGGTCACGATGAACCATCGGAGCACCGCGAACTATCTGGGCGGTCATCTCCATATCTTCGCCATCTACCGTAACATCGGAGACCCAATGGAATCTGCCGGCCCTTGTCCAGTTGCCACCGTATGAAATTCGTCTTTGGTGGAGTCTTCTTTCACGCATTGGAGATGTCGAGGTCAGATTCGTTCTATGCTCTCCTATGTCATCGTTGTAGGTTGCCCGTAGGTCTTCGCCTATACGGTACATGAAACGCTGCTGCCAAAGAGGTCTATCCATGGGGATGTGGTTTCCCACAATATTATAGAACTCCATGAAAAGTGAGGGGTTATCGTTCTCCGCCTGGTAATCCCATCCGACGAATTCGTGGTCCCATTTTATTTCGTATGAACCTACGTATCCGTTTATCTCCTGTTCTTGCTCCCTCTCTACTTCACGGAGATATTGTATGGGTCCGACGCCCCTGTGCAGCGTAACCCTGAACCGAGGTATGCTCGCCCCTTCCACGTACTTCGTGCCCGCCTCCAGATGGAACGTTAGGTTCACATATTCTAACCTCTCGTCGACCATATCCAGATGTCTCTGTTTTATTGGAAGAACGGAGGCATCGTAATACACAAGGTCCCGTGCGATGAGGGTGAACTCCCAAGTTACATTGTCTCCCTCCTCTTCCTCTATGAGTTCGCTGACTTCCCAGTCCGCATCACTCAGGTCAACATACTTGTAGATCTCTTCGAATTCAACGAAGTTACCGTACTCGTCGACGATATGATCGCAGAGGCCGTTGCCGTTACTATCATTGTACTCGAATATCCTCCACAGCCTAGCGGAGAGAACGGTTCGAACGGAGATCGGCTTGTTCTCGCTTATAGGCTCTCCGTCTTCGTCATATACGGAGGTCATGGCGATGTGTCTGTTCTGTATAGAGAACATACCCAAAGCGCCCAGATTATCCGAAGACCCCCATCTGACACCGAAGGAGGCGTCGTCCATACCGCCGCTAACGAAGCGGAAGTGCTTGTAGTTGTCTCCCTCGTCCACTATTATCTCCCAGTCTTCTCCTTCCTGTCCGACTCCGACCTCCAGGCCGTGTACCAGTACCGCCAGCAATAGGACGGAGACCACCAGGAAACTCTTTATCATTTTCGACTTCATGTTTATCACCGATAACTCCGTTTACAACCTATATAAAGCTAAAGCGTGATTGTATCAGTAATTATATCAAGTTATCACCCCGGTTTCCGATGTTATTAAAAACCTTGAGATACTACCTTATTCCATGGATAATACCGGTAGGCGACTATCCCAAACCGAGAGGATCCTCCTGCATATCTTCCAATTCGAATACGACCCCAGGAGTTATACCTCCCCTCACACGCTGTGCCAAGATGGTATCAGCGAAACCCTCGGTATACTCAAGAACAACGTCAGCCGGGGTATATCCAAGCTAAAGAAGGACGGATCTATAGAGGAAAAGTTGGTCAGGGTAAAGGGATTTGACAGGCGTAGAAACATCTATCTACTCACGGATAAGGGTAAGGAAACTTGCGTAAAACTTCTTGACGAGATATCGAAAAATGAAATTTGGTATACGGACGAAGGTACCGTTATAACGGTGACCTTGAAAGAGGCGGTGGATAGATTGAAGGGTGTGTATAAGGATGTTGATACCTTTCATGTCGAGGAGTGGATGAGGAACAGGGATGTGTTAGATATACAGGAATTCACCCCCTATTATACAATGGTAAAAGACGAACAAAAATTGTTCCAGCGGTTGATAGGCGCACCTCTCATCGAAACAATTTACGGTAGGGAGGATGAGCTATCCGACATACTCCAAAGATTATCGGAACATAACCCACCCATCATAGTTATCAGCGGTATAGCCGGAATCGGAAAAAGCACCCTGGCGGCAAAGGTGATGGAGGAGTTGAGAGAAAACAGATCCATCTTCTGGCATTCATTTCATCCCTGGGGATCTCTGAAGGAACTTAGGGATGAAATAAACTCCTTCTACAAGATGTCTGCCCGTAAAAATCTTAAAAAGGAAGGACTGTACGGCATATTTGCCGAGTTATTAGATTCCATTCGTGAACCCGTATTTTTCCTTGACAATTGTGAGAAGGTTCCCGGAGATCTACGAGAAATATTCGGGGTACTTCTTGAACTCAAGAAGAGAGGGGCCAGATCCGGTGCGGTGCTCATGAGCAGAGAGAAATTTTCCTTCTACGACGTTCGAGACGTGATCGACGGACGAGTTATGGAGATAGAGCTTGGACTCCTTGGTGAGGAGGACGTTAAGAATATGTTGGCCAGTACGGGAAAGGAAGACGAATACGTTTACCGGAAAACCAAAGGTCATCCGTTGTATGTGGAGATATATCAAAGATACAAGGGTGACACTGCAACCATGGGCGATTTCATAGAACACGAGATATACTCGAAACTTACCCATGATGAAAAGGGGTTGATGAAGAGATTGTCCGTTCTATGGGATACCGCGGACAAAGATATCGTCTTAGAGCCGGGAGATAACGATATACTAGCCGAGCTCGCGTCCGCACACCTGGTTGAAGTAACTGTGGACGGTAAAATAGGGGTTCACGCTCTATTGAAAGATCATATCTATGAAAATTTACCCCTCAGTGAGAAAAAGGAACTCCATGCCGTAATGGGTAAACGAATGGCAAAGGTACGACACGATACCGACCTTGAGATTCTGTATCACTATGAGCTGGGTGATTGTTGGAAGGAAGCTTTAGCGGCCTTGAAACATCTAAAACCGATGTTGGCAAGTCTACATAAAGACGATAGGACAAAGCTAATGGAACTATTTCCCGTGGAACTACTCTCCGAAAAGTACATGGGTGTGTACCACGAATCCCTCGGAGACATCCACCTGCAGGCAAGGGAGTGGAGTAGGGCCTTGGAAAACTATGAGATGGCGAGGAAACGATTGGGAAGAACCCCCGAAATGATGGAGAAGATAGGAGATGCACAGAAGAACCTTCGTAGATGGAAAGATACCGTGGAATCCCACAACGAGGCCGTAAGGAGATACGGGGACAAGGGGGATGAAAAGGGGGAGCTCAGGGAGGTACTGGCCCTTGGAACCGTTTACAGAAACATGGGTGATATATCCAGGGCGGAAAGAGTTTACAAGAAGGCGGAAGAATTGATCCGACGACATGGACTTAAAAACGCACTCGGTGCCCTATATAACAACCTGGGGATGCTGTATATCCATAAAAACGATTTTAGAAATGCTGAGAAATACTTTAAGGATGCACTCAAGAGTGGTGGCGAATACGGGATAGTACAAGGTAACCTCGCGGACCTATACAGTAAGATGGGTGAACACGAGAAGGAAATCGAAATTTTATCGGAAATTGTAGATTACTACCGTGGAAAGGGACTTTGGGGTGAGACATCCGATACTTATTTGCGTTTAGGTAAGAAACTAGCCGCCGGCGGGTACGTGGAAAAGGCACGTACTTCGTTTGAAAGGGGGTTGAAAGTGGAGATGGAACGCGGAAGAAGGATATTACCCTTCGGAAGGAAGGAGATGGGTCCCACGGAGATGGAGATACGTAACGAGCTTGCCGATGTGATCGGAGGTACGGATTGGGACACGTGCCTAGAACACCGTAGGATAGTGATGGAACAACTTACACTAAAAGGGGATACCCTTGGTGTGTCCAAGACGAGACTTAGATACGTGTTCGACCTCCACGACAGCGGTAGGATGAAACTAGCCCTGAAGGAACTGGATGAGCTGGAATCATCATTGAACGAGCAGGGAGAGACCAGGGGCCTGATCGCCTCCGGCCTCGAGAGGGCGAGGATATACATGGATATGGGCCGTTACCACGATGTGCAGAAGCTTCTGAAAGATATCATCCTTCGGGCCGGAAAGGCCGGCGACGAAGAGGGCGAACGTCTTGCCAGGGAATTACTAGATAGCGGATTTCCCCTTTCTCGTGTTTGAGGGGGCATGGTTCACCGGCCGTTTTGCGCAATCAATAGCGTAAATTCGAGATATCCGGAATAAATTGTCCTTTGGTTGAAAGGATATGTGATAAGGGAACTGAACGTCAGGCCTTGATAAATTAAGACTGGGCGTCCATTGTCTCGTCCGTGGGCAACCTATTTATATATGCTAAGATATAACACTCTTAGGATTTATGATGGCAAGACACGGCAAGTTGAAAAGTGCTGTAATGAAGAGCGGTTCATTCATCTCAATCATCGAGGATGTTCCTAAAAGATCACGTGTAGACCTTATACAATATGATGAGGAATCGTATAACACGAAAAAATTAACAGATCCTTCATTTTTAAAAAATTTGAAGGAAAAAAACGGTGTGAAATGGATCTCTTTCACTGGAAATTTGAAACAATCGTGGATAGATTCCTTGGAGAAACATTTGGGCCTACATCCGTTGGTAGTAGAAGATATATTGAACTCCGAACAGCGTCCCAAGGTTGAGGAGTTCGAAGAATATATCTTTATCACTCTAAAAATGTTTTTCTTATCGCATAAACAGATGATTGCACAACAATTCAACATCGTGCTGGGCAAGGGATATATCCTTACCTTTCAAAGACATCCCAACAATGTTTTCGACGATGTAATGAAAAGGATAAAAAGTGGTAAGGGCAGGATAAGGACCATGGATAGCGACTATCTTGTTTATCGCCTGATAGATGCTGTTATTGACACATATTTCAATGTGATAGAAAAAGTTGGAGATATGGTAGAGGCTATCGAAGATAGATTAGTAGAAGACCCTGATGAGTCCATACTGTACGATGTTCATTCTTTGAAACGAGACATGATCTATCTCCGACGATCAATATGGCCAATGAGAGAGGTGGTAGGTTCTCTTAGCAGAGACAGATCCTCCATGATCAACACAGAAACTGAGATATTTTTCAGAGACATATACGATCACACAATTCAAGTAATAGATATGATTGAAACATTCAGGGATATGCTTTCGGGTATGCTTGACCTTTATCTGTCCAGTCTGAGTAACCGCATGAATGAAGTAATGAAGGTTCTAACAATAATCGCCACAATCTTCATTCCACTCACCTTTATAGCAGGTATTTACGGTATGAACTTTGACCCCGATGCTTCGCCTTTAAATATGCCCGAACTCAACTGGATCTATGGATATCCTGTTACACTTATTGGCATGCTGATCATATCCCTGATCATGTTGTTTTATTTTAGGCGTAAAAAGTGGTTTTGATCCGACGATATATGATTTAAAACAAAATCACAACACATTACAGTTCCTTCAACATATTGATGGTATCAATTAAATAATTAATACTTTGGCAAATGATTATATATCCTAAAAAAATATACCTTGTACGGTGTGCTATGAGAAATATCCGTAATGAGTTCATCGCCAAGATATCCTCAGTTCTGATAATACTGGTTATAGTTTCAGTTCTGGCTACTATCGGTCTTTGGTATTTCGAAGAGGATGTCACTCTTTTCGAGTCTTTGTATTGTGCGGTGATCACAATGACCACCGTAGGATACGGAGATATCACTCCTGTGACAACAGCTGGAAAATTGATATCTATGTCCTTAGCAATATCGGGCTTAGGACTTTATGCATATTTCGGCACAATGATAGTACATAGCATAACAGAAACATCATTAAGAGAAGTGATAGGAATGGATAAATGTAATTTTAAAAATCATGTGGTTATATGCGGTTGGAATCCCACAGCTAGAATAACTTCCCTGGAGTTGCTAGCACAAGACAAACAACTTGCCGTGATAACTGAAAACAAGGATGAAGTTCCGAAAATCAAACGCATCGGGGACAGAAAAAATTTATCCCCCGTTTTCGGAGATTACTCTAAACGTGAAGTACTAATATCTGCCGGAGTAGAAAAAGCCGAAAGTGCTATCCTTGCAAGTGACGATGACAGTAAAAATCTCATAAGTATAATCAATCTAAAAAAACTGAATCCAAATGCACGAATTATTGTAAAGACTAGTAGAGAGGAACTGAAAGAAACTATGGAGCTAGCAGGGGTAACTTACGTTTCAACTCCTGATACATTGGTGGGGAAACTCATGGCAAGTGCCACCCTCGAACCCACGGTTGCCAATTTCATAGAGGATCTCACCACATCGGTGGGCGACAAGGGCTACGACCTTCGTCAGTATAATATACCGTACAATTACAAAGGTTCTATCGGAAAATTATGCCACGATATAAAAAAGCAAACAAATGCAGTTCTTTTGGCCCTTGCCAGAAAGGAAGCAAGCGGTAGGTGGGACATACATCCGAATCCAAGAGACAATATCCTGTTGAAAAGGGG
>JAFDTZ010000187.1 GCA_019594305.1 Thermoplasmata archaeon | reverse complement strand
TGGTGCCTCATCGTCATCCATCCACGGTGCTAAATCGTCCAGTGAGTAACCGATGACGTAGGATCCATTATCTACTAAATATATGTAGATCCGTAACGGTTCTGAAACAGCTTCACGATATTTTTGTGTACCGTTAAATCTGGCGGTTATCATGTACAGGCCCCAAGAAAACAACCCCATCTTGTTCACCGTGGTGGTGACGGCGTAGGAGCCATTGATATCGGTGAAGGAGCCCATGTCAGGGTAATCTTGGATGAATACATACTGGTTAGGGATACTTTCAGTTGATGACTCGTTTATCAGCGTCCCAAAAAATGTGATGGGTAAAGATCTATTTTCGAAATAGCCTATTAGGTCGCAATCCAGGGTAATGTGTGTGGGAATACTGACCTCCAATTCTATGTATTCCTCGGAGGGCAGCATGCTGATGTTACCGGCATAGGAAACATTTATGGTATGCGATCCCCAACCAAAATCACCGCTGTGGTAAGTTAAATCAAAATTACCGAGATCGTTAGGCATCAATGTGATATTGCCGGTTGCCCTCAATTCAACTGTGGAAAGGTCCACCGGGGCATCGGTTTCAAACCGTCCCTTGAGCTCAATATCCTCGTCGTAGAAGTAGTAACCAGTTATCTCAAGCACTATGCTCGTGGGATATCGGTGTATCTCCACTACGGCCTCTCTATATACTATGTTTTCCGGAGTGGAAGCGTTCAACCTTATGGAATCGGTGGCGTTCCAGGGCACGGGTATGTGTATCTCGTAATATCCACCTTGATCCGTTTCAGCCTGGAACAGGTATGTTTCATCCATCCTTACCTCTATGGTTTTACCGGATACGTATCGTCCCTCCTCCATGTAATGGCCGTTTACCGTTATGACCTCCCCGGGATAGGCCCATAGAGGCGCAAAAAAACTCAGGTATGAAGGTACATCGTGAAAGAGTAAGAGTAGTTCATCTATTACCTCACGGTAATACTCGAGTAATACATAATTATCTTCTATGACGGTCTCCAGTGCGGAGATGTTAAATAATGAATCGTCGAGTGTCTCCACACCATCATCGACACGATCGAGGTATGTGTCCATTCGGTGAAGGTTGAGTGATGCATTCTGAAGTGCGCCCACACCTTCGTACAGATAGGTATTCTCTCTCTCCTCCGAATGTACTAAATTATATATCGTGATCGTGCTGCTCAGGTTGAGTAGAAGTCCGCGATGGGTTCCCGAATACATGATAAGATCCTGGGAAATCCAGTAGTGCGGCAAGTACAGCTGCTCCAGGTATTCCGCACTGGATACATCCTCTATATCATCAAGTATCGATGATGCGATGCCCACGCTCTTTGTTGAATTGTCTGCGTACATTATGGCTTCGGATAAATCCTTTTCACTGTAATCGTAGGTCAAAGGCTCGCTATCTATTTCCTGCATGTATCCCACGGAGAGTGAATGCTCCAGGGATAATCTCATGAACAGTTGTGTTTGGTTCAGCATGTACAGAAGGGCGCTGATGTCGGTGTCTGCGTAATCGAAGTTCTCGTGACTCTCCCCTGCCCTTACTATGGTGGGCATCATGGAGAAAGATATTACCAGGAGTATTACAATTATAACGATGTTTTTACCATGCATGTCTTGGTATTCATCCTAATACCTTCATTAAAACCTTTGCGATACTTTTATTATCGTTAACTCTTTTCGAGCAAGGAATCATGAAGCCATCGGATATGTTACGGCCAGAATACTCATCTAAAATTGTGGGGGCTATCTTCATAGCCATGGGCATCTATGTTTTATTGTTTACTCATTACCGAAATGCCGGCCTGGCATCCGTATTCATAGGTGTGTTCACCGCCCTTATAGTGAACCAGAGAACCGTGGAAGAGGAAACGGCTATCTCCGAACTCGAGTGTTCGGTGGCACCTCTTCATTCCCTTTTGTCGGACCTGAACATCGAGGGCAACGGTGTCTTGGTACCTCCGGGAGGCAATCTGAGAAGTACAAGGGTCTTCATACCCGCGGGTAAAGAATTCGGGGGTTTGCCGGACCTATACGATGAGATGACCGTGGTAACGGGAGACGCAGGAAGGGTTGGTATTTCCTTAGAACCTTTGGGAAAGCCGTTGTCACTAGAGGCCGCCGGAAGGCTGGGTATGAAAACCTCCGGCATAGAAGGTTCAAGGGAGGTAATGGGCATGCTGAGCCACGGGCTGGGTCTTGCGAAGTCCTTCAGCGTTATCGAGGAGGACGATAACATAAAACTTCGGATAACACACGGTACCTACGGTGACTACTGCGATAGGTTGAGGGACGATTCCCCCGGGATATGCCAGAAGACAGCCTGTCCCCTATGCAGCGCATATCTGACAGCACTATCAGAATCTCTGGAAAGACCCGTGCGTATCGTTACATTCGATAAGGAAGATGAGCATGTAAAATACACACTGAAGGTGTTAGAGTGAACATAACTCAAAAGATAGCACTCTCAATGACGGTCTGGACAGGACTGTGTGTTGCATTGGTAGGACCTTACGACGTGGAGCTCTTCGGTATCTTGTTACTGATAGGATTGCTGATCACAAGAGAGCTGACCAGTACCTACACGAAACCGGATACCGCAGTAAGAATGG
>JAFDTZ010000148.1 GCA_019594305.1 Thermoplasmata archaeon | reverse complement strand
GACCTCTTCCCACAGTACGAAGAGATAGCCATAGCATCCGAAGTTGAAGTAGGAGATGACTACTTCGTCATAGAGATAGAAACACCGAAGTACACGGACTATTCAATGGACACAGGAGTATCACCCGGAATGGGAACCTACGACCTCTTCGTGAGCTACGCGGTGTTCTTGACCGACGACGCAGGAGCCACCTGGACACACATAGGTAACACGGCAGAAGTTGCCGGAACCTACGACCCACCGATCATACCGGACCCATTGAATCCAACACACACTGACCCGGCAACCATTACGACCGGTATACACGAATTTAACACTACCGGCCTTGGGCCAGGTACTTACAACATTGCGGTACGTGTGAATCTGGAATCAGCTGCAACAGGCGGATACGACGGTGGTCTTGACGGTGGATATACCACGTTTGGTGTGGGCGGAATGTCCGCGGACATCATAATAGAAGATGAAGTACCAGAATTCGGTCCCGGCTTGATCGTACCCGTAGTGGCAATAGTCGGAATGTTTGTAGCATTCACTGTGTACAGGCGCAAGAAAGAAGAGTAAGCCTATAAGGTAAACTCAAACCAAAAACCCCCTTCCTCTTTTCCATTTTTTTTTTGTTCTAAATGGAAAAGTAAGGAAAACCGTAGGTTTTGTGATATTTTTTAATTTTTTTTCAAAAATTACAGAGCAAAGAAAATCTTTTGATTTTGTGGAGTTTTTTCCATTTTTTTTTATGTTCTAAATGGAAAAGTATTGAAAATCTCTGATTTTGATAGGCTTTTTCATTATTTAAACCGACCGTACAAAAACTATTTTTACATAGACATACCATGCAAAAAGGAATGAAACGTTTCAACAGTTGGAGACTCTTGGCCGGTTTGATACTGTTCTTCGCAGGACTAGATGTCGCACTCCTTCTAAGCCACATGTCACGATTGGTAGGCGTATTCTTCCTGCTGACGGGGCTAGTGCTCATAATAACTTCAAAGGGAGAATGGAACGATAAGGTCATCGAGTTGATACCTATAAGATTCAGATCCGTTTACAGTAAAAAGAACCTCTTTAGGTTACATCTGATATCGTTCGTCATCCTACTAATCATCTCCGGCATTCTCCTTCACACTGTTGTTTTTGTTCTTTTACTGATCGTCTTATTGATAACGATATCTGAATTTTTGGTTTGGTACCTCGATGGTTACGAACGTAAGAGATACATATTGCTCACATCTGAATTCCAGGTGTTCCTCGTATTTTCAACCGTCCTGTATGTGTATTTCGGAGATATTTTCGGGTACAGGGATATACCTTATGTTTTTCCCTTGATATTCTTGGCAGGAGCATGGATACTGGAGGTGAGTTATCTCAAATCGAACTTGTTACCTTCTGTAAAGCAACCCATATCGGCAAAGGAAGAGTTTCGAGGTGAACCATTAGCGGATACGCTCATATACTATCTTACCTTCAAGGGACGACTGAAGAGATATATACCGTTAGCAGGTGTTGCCGCCATAGTAGGCGTACTAGTTTTCAATATCATCGTACACGGATATCTAAGGTTGGGATCTCACGATGGGATCACACTGCTTCTGGGTGTATGCCTATTGCTGTACAATCATGTACCGGAAAAGTACTCCCTTGAAAGGGATTTTTCACTGCTCTTCCTTCTATTTCTTTTCCTTATATTGGTTCTCCCTATCACCTTCATACACTACACACAGGGACCTTTGACGGAAGATACCAACTCTCCCGTAGTATATCATCTACTGGCGAGACCTACTTCAGGACTCCTTAACTTGATCGGTATCGAATCCAATACTCGGGTAACTGCCGAGCGTGTTCTTGTCGGTCTATATGTACCTGTTCAGAACACGTCTAGGTATATTTACACAGAAGTGAGTATCGGTCTTTCGTGCACCGGTCTGTACTCGGTCACCACTTTCATCTCAGCCTTCCTCGCATTTCTTATGGTTCACTTCTCGAAATTCAACTTCAAATTGGGTGCGTTCATGGGACTAGGTATATTCGCTTCGTGGGTAGCCAACGTGATCCGCATGACACTTATACTTGTGGTACGCTATCACTACGGGCGTGATGCTATGCTGTGGACACATCATAACGCAGGGATATTCATATTCATGGCATGGATTGCACTCTTCTGGGGTTTGATGTTCAAATACTTCGATATACCGATAGGTAGGAGCTCGTGAGGGGGTAGAGGATTGCTAGAACGATACAGAGCAATATTGAGTGGTAAAAAGTTACCATATTATCTACATACTGCAGAAGACGAGCATTATCATCTAATAAAAGAGGAAGAACTTAGGGAATTACACAATAAAAATCTTAAAAGTGATGTTCCGCCCCTGGTATTAAAATCGGAGTTGGCACATCGCATGCTTGAACATTGCGAACTGTGCGAATGGAGATGCGGGGCTAACCGTATAAGAGGTGAAACCGGTAAATGTGGGGTTTCCGCAGAAACTAAGATATCGTCGGTATTTCTTCATTTTGGCGAGGAGCAAGAACTGGTACCTTCGCACACCGTGTTCTTCTCAGGCTGCAATCTCAAGTGTGTGTACTGCCAGAATTACGATATCAGCCAGCGGCCCGATGCCGGTCGAAACGTTCATCCGAAAATACTTGCGGAGAGGTTGGACCACGGAGGCGGTATAAACGTCAATTGGGTAGGCGGCGACCCAACACCTAACCTTGCATACATCCTCGGGGTTATGGAGTACATGAAAGAACCGCTACCTCAGGTATGGAACTCCAATATGTACCTAACGAAGGAGGGTATGCTGCTACTGGCAAAACTGATGGACGTTTACCTTACGGACTTCAAATACGGTAACGACAAGTGCGCAAAACGATTATCGGGAGTTGATGATTATACTATGGTAGTCAAACGTAATCATATCATAGCTGAGCGAACAGGCGATCTGATGATACGGCATCTTGTGCTGCCCGGTCATATCGAGTGCTGTACTAAACCAATACTCCAGTGGATCCGTGAGCATCTGCAGTCGCCCGGGGTGAACATCATGACACAGTATCGGCCAGTTTACCGGGCGAGTGGATATGACGATGTCGCGAGGTACCTCTCACAAGATGAATTAAATTTTATTAGCCAATTGAAGGATGAATATACCATATGAATGGTATGAACAATATCGTTGTGCTTCCTTCTATTTAGGTTTTTAACAATCCAAACTTTATACGTTTAATTTAGTAAAAAGTGCATTTACCACTTCATCCATTAATTCCTATTAAATAAATTCTCATTAATGTCTTTCTCTAACCCATCGATTGACAGTAGATTTGTGTACACCGTATTTGGCTGCGACATCCTTCGATTTCATACCGCCGAGATAATCTTCCGCCGCTTTTTCTTTTAGATCTTCAGGATTACGTTCCTTACGCTTTGGCACATTTTTTTCATTCACCCACCTACTCACCGTGTTTTTCGAAATATCGTACTTAGAAACTATTTTTTTATATGGTGCCCCCTTTTTGAATTCGTCTAACACTTTTTCCTTAAACTCCTCTGAGTAGCCTGTTTTATGCTTTGGAACACTCATCTCTTTTAGCCAGAGATATATGGTACGTTCACTAACACCGAATTTTTTGGATAGCTCGGTGACTTTCTTTCCCTCAACATATTCCTGAGCTACCATCTCTTTAAATTCCTTTGGATAACCTTGCCCGTGCCTGCGAATACCTCTTTCTTCTAACCAATTGCATAAAGTGTTTCCGGATATTCCATATTTTTCGGCTACTTCCGTGCTGTTTTTTACTTCCAAGTATTCCTTAACCAGTTTATCTCTGAATTCTTTGGGATAACTCTTTCGCTTTCTATCGATTCCACGTTCGTCCAGCCAGTTGTAAATAAAAAGTGGTGGTATGTCGTACTTTTCGGCGATAGGCACAGCATTTTGAAGTTCCACATATTCATTTACCACCTTATCTTTGAATTTATCCGAGTATTTGGCAGATCGTAGTTTTATCCCTCTCTCTTTTAGCCATCGATATAATGTAGCTTCAGATATGTTGTTTGTTTCAATAATGCTTTTTACACTTTTACCATCCATGTACTCTTTAACTGTCCTATCCTTGAATTCGTCTGTGTAAAGCATCTGTTATTCGGTCTCCATTACTCTTAATAACATGGTTAAGATATGTGCGTATATATCATTTATGATATGTGCAGGCTTGCGGCTTTACCATTACAAAGACTATGCGGTCATTCACCTTTTCTTTGTATGGTAATCAGATTCCTTCAAGGATTTTTTTGACTTCCGCTTCAATGTCTACATCACAGTAATCAATAATTTCTTTTTGTGCATTGATGTATCCCTTTTCATCTTCTTCTATTCCGACCAATATTATAGGTTCCTCAATTACCCAGTGAAAAATTTGCGACTGAACCCTCGAATATTCGTTGATTGGCCCTGTTTTGAAT
>JAFDTZ010000178.1 GCA_019594305.1 Thermoplasmata archaeon | reverse complement strand
GTACAGTATCGAAGGGACGCGTCCTGGTAAGTACGTTCTCTCCGCCGAAACCTATCGGAAAAACTTCTACCGTTATATCGGTGTAAACCCTTAATCTATTCCGGACCGGATTGTACTGGAAGGGATTAACCTCCAACACCTGTCCCCTGAAATCACGAAGGATATAGGCCTCGCGAAGGACGGCTATGTCCCGTGGATACCACGCATCAACACCGTACACCTCACCGAATTCGTACGGTACCAATGATGGGTTAGGATGCTCCGTACGTATCAAGTTACCCTTGGACGGTACAACGGCTACGGAGCTGTAATCGATGTACTCCGTATTCGTTACCGTAACATCCATTCGCATATTATCGGGGATTATCATGCTGCGAGCTACAACGGGAAGTTCGGGATATCCTTTTTCCAGAGATATCCCCTCTCCGTCAAGACCGATCTGATAATATATATCCTCTTCAATGGACACTCTTTCCGCTTGGAACCCGTTGATTGAATAATCGATAATATTTGTACGACCATCTCCGCTGTATTCCACTTCTATCTCTTCACCATAAGTAACCAAAGGAAAACTTTCTTCTTCAGTTGTATTATCGGATCCGTATGAACCGTGTATCACAGGAACTAAACACACGATCACCAACATGGCGATAAATAACGGAGCCAGGCACCTTTTATTCATTCCTTTTATCATATTTTTCCACCTCAATAGAGTATTTATTCTCTTTTTGTAACAATGTGGTAGTCTTATTTAGTTTTTTGTGAGGATAGAGACTTTCAATAAGTCCAAAAGCTTATTAACTACAGAGTTTTTAGTGGTCGTGTATGGCAATCCACAGATCACCTATAAAGATGTTCATATATCTGGTCATATCCGTGATACTACCCGTAGCGCTAATACTGATCAATCATGTATTCTGGATAGACAACATAGTTCTGACGGCAGCCCTCATGGTGTGGATGGGGTTTGCACTACTGGTTATTCAGCCCTATAATATAGGCGAATACAAAACCATCGAACCGTAATCACGTCAGCACTCAAAATCTTCATCACAGTCCTTGTTGGACTCAGGTAGGGGTGGTCATCATACGTGTGCCGAAGTATACCGAATACTCTTTTTAATCTTTACGTAAATATGTGTCCAATAGTTTTATAATCATCTTTTCGTATCTATGTACGGTGAAGTCACATGATGTCAGGAAACCCAAGGCAAATGAAACGAATGATGAAGAAGATGGGCATGAAGACGGAGGATATAGATGCAACCAGGGTAATAATTGAAACCCCCGAAAAGGATCTGGTCTTCGATGATGCCCAGGTCGTCTGTATCGATGTCCAGGGTCAAAAAACATACCAAATCGTAGGTTCTCCAAGGGAAGAGGCTCCGGAAGGTAAGGTCGTTATACCCGAAGAAGATATAAAGCTGGTCGCCTCCCACGCCGGTGTATCGGAAGATGAGGCAAAGGCGGCACTCGAAGAAACAAACGGTGAGCCCGCCGAGGCCATCATAATACTTACTTCTTAACCTAATCGATAGGAGCAGATATAATTGAAGCAGAAGGAAATCCCCGTTAGCACAAGGATACTCGTATCCATAATAGTGATGATATGTGTTTCTATCTCTTTAGTTAATCTGTTCACAATGTTCGGGGTTATCGGATCTCCCGACATTCTCACCTATTCTATCATGATAGGACTTTATATGCTGCCTTTCATCATAATCAGCGCTACTGTGAACAAGATATTCATGGATGAGAAGAAGGCGATAAAAAATTTGGTTAAGGGAGAAACAGATATCGGCCGGAAGATAGAATTCAAAATCAAATTCAAACCACAAGAGACCATAATGGCCGACACCTCAACTCATCCGGCCTTTTACGTTAAAATAGCTATAGCCTCCGTTCTTTCGGTGTCAGTGGGACTACTATCATTCTCATTATTCTCTGAGGGTGTATTCATAGGTGCTTTGGACACCATGATAATCGCCTTTGCACCCCTTTTCGCTGTATGCGCACTTATACACCTGTTCAGTAAAAATATATTCGGACCCCACGGCTGGCGCGAGTTTTTGGAGCACGCTTGGATCGCACTTTTGGTGATAATCTTTTCTATCTCCTTTATGATGTCCCTGAGGCACTACGTTTTAGAAACATATCCCAGACAATTTTGGGAGGGTTTCATGGGTCTGCCGTTCTCCCTACACACCATAATGTTCTTTCTGATAATGCTATTGATCGGCGGTATATTGATACGCCTTAGTGATTTCCTCAAGTTAGAGCCCTCACCGCTGAAGGCGTCGGGTACAACTTTTGTGCTACTATCCGTTTTCTTCCTAGTTCCCATATTTGATTTTATTAGATGGGATATGTTGCTTTTCGTCACATCCCAGGTCTTCAGCATATCTTTGATTATTTACGGCATAGCCGTAGCCGCACTACTTTACAAAGATGCGGGTATAAGATATCTTGTGACGAATACCCGTGTCATCAAGTTAAACACCCATAAGATGGAACATTCTATATACTACCCTCTCGTCAACTTGAAGAAGGTTGAACAGGTACAGGATTTCCTTGCATCCACCTTCGGATACGGCAACATAGTGCTTTCATTCAAGGCAAAAAAGAAAAATCGTAAATCTATGGTGTACTGCACACTCTACGGTGTTAACAAGCCAGAGCTTGTAGAGAACACCATCAAAGCCGTATCCGACCTTGAGAAGACCAAGGTACATATTGCCAGGGCTAAAAAAAGGCCGGCAGGAAAGAAGAAAATAAGACCGATTAAGAGAAAGAAAGTAAATAAGAACATCCCGGTAAAGAAAAGAAAGATATCAGTTAAGAAGAAAAAAGACTTCCATTATCGCTTGTTTATCCCGGTATTCATGATATCGACGCTTCTGGTATTCGCATCTATAGCTCTCCCGGCAGTTTCAGCAGATGACGAAACTATTCCACCTCAGATGATCGTCGAGGATTACCTGATAACCTATTCCAGTGCTTCGTTACTATACATAAACGGAACCTTCGAGATCTATGCATACTCCTTAGAGGGTCATAGGATGGAGGCTAATGAGATAAAG
>JAFDTZ010000143.1 GCA_019594305.1 Thermoplasmata archaeon | reverse complement strand
TAGTGTTGGAGGCACCGTGGCACAGATCGCAATGTCTGATGATGGCCAATATATAGCAGAAACACAATATATATATAATAACCACGGGAGTGCCCATGCATTCCACCTTCTTAGGACCGATAGCAGCACTCCGGTTTGGACCTATACACTAGACGATAACGGATTCTCCGTTGATATGGCCTTGGATGCAAGTTACATCGTTGGCGGCAGTAGGGATGAAAGTGTATATCTTTTCGATACAGATTCAGGTACACCCTTGTTCACACATGACACAGAAGGTTTTGTTCGTGAGGTATCCATGGATTACGCTGGCAATTACTTCGCCGCAGCTAGTGAGACCGGGCTGTACGTATTTACCACGGGAGACGAACCCGACCTAATCTGGGACTGGTCCTCTGGACACACTACCCCAGGCGACGAGCTAACGTACGAATGGGAGTTCGGAGACGGTAACACAGGAACAGGCCCGGCACCTACCCATGTATACGATGAACCCGGTGTTTACACGGTCACACTAACGGTAACCAACACCGACGGACTAACCGATTCGGACACCTGTATCATCACGGTACAACCGGGTGAGTCATCTGAACATCATTTTACAGTACTGGAGACAGAACCCAAAGGAGCAGCGGAAGAGATATCATATAACGGTGCAAACGTGGTTTCCGAACTACCTATCACATTCAAGGTAGATCACGGTGAAACGGTATATCTCAACGCCGTTGCTAGTGACGGTTTCATCTTCACGCACTGGGCGGTAGGCGAGGAGATCTATCCGGAAGCATCCATATCCTTAACCGTAGATAGTAACATGACAGTTCAGGCCCACTTCGAGAGTGTCCCCTTTCATTATCTAGAGATACTGGAATCAGAGGGACAAGGCTACGTTTATTACTTCGATGCGAACATGACCCCGGCGCTGCCAGTGACCATCGTTGAAGAGCACGGAATAACCGTCGAACTTACAGGAATCCCGGCGAAGGGTTGGTCGTTCAGTCACTGGGAGATGAACGGTGTTCATTACTCGTGTGACGCGAACATAGAGATAGATATGACTGAAGACATCACGGTAAAAGCACACTTTTCGGAGTCAGGGTACTTCATGGTAGATATTACGGAAACAGAGGTGTATGCATACAAAGAAAAAGGCGTACCCGGCCTAGTGGTAATAGTCACGGTCAACTATACGGTCACCAACACAGGAGCAAATACCGATACTCAAGAAATCCTTTTCCACACATACGATAAAACCAACGGTGAAGTGGTCTTCAAAGATATAGAGCCTGACCTAACTCTTGGAAGCGGCGAATCTTACACCGGTAGTTTCGTATGGGAAACAAACGTAATAGAGCATGCAGGATGGTACATTGTTGAAGTGGCTAGTGAAGACGATGCGGACGAAGAACATATTCAGATCCCATCATATGGTAGGTTTATTGTATCATTGTTTAAATTGCAAGTAAGTAACAACCATTTAGAAGAAAGCCAAGAATTAGAACTCGATCAACAGCCCGCCTTATCTGATGAAGCAGCTCCGAGCGATGGAAAGCTTCTATCTTTATGGTTGTTTTTCGTCCTATTGATAATGGTAACTATAGCACTGATAGCATTACTGTATAAAAAGAATTTTAACGATGATAACCACAGAAAGAGCATCGATTGAAGATCAGAGCAACCCTTTTCGAAAAACATTAACCAGATGACTTTCGGAATCTTCCCAGTCGTCTGTAGCATCTTTAAACAAAGTAACAGCTCTATCCTGGACTTCTTCCACCACCTTTCTTTCATCTACCTGCACAAAGTTACCGTCTCTGATGATAAATTTGCCTTCTATTATTACGTTATCCACTTCAAATCCCGTAGTAGAATATACCAGGTTAGCTACATAATTATGAAAAGGAAAATCAACAGAAGGCGTCATGTTTGGTCTCGAAAGGTTCACGGTTATCACATCCGCGGATTTACCTTCCTCTAAAGTGCCTATAGTATCGTCCAAACCCAATACTTTAGCACCCTCCAAACTTCCCAACCGGAGGGTCTGCCAGGGTGGAAGTACGGTAGGATCTCTATATTTGGTCTTTGTGAGTAAAGCGATGGTCCTCATCTCCCTGAACATGTTGTGGGTGCCGGGACCCGGGGCTTGGTCCGTACCCAAACCGACGGTTCCTCCTAGAGATAGAAATTCCCAAACCGGTGGTACGATCCCATCTATCATGGATATGGAGCTGGGACATCCGACCATACAGGCGCCCTTTTCCACCAATGATCTTTTCTCGTTTTCAGTGGTATCATGACAGTGGACGGCGATAAGATCATCATCAATCATCCCTAATTCGTCCAATATTTTAACGGTGGTTGCACCTTTACCATATCTCCCCTTTACTTGCAAACGCTCTCTTTCGCCTTGCGCCACGTGCATATGGATCTTTGCCTTGAGCTTGGAGGCACTTTCTTTAACTTTATCCAACGTTTCCGGAGAGACCATGTCAAGGGCTTGAGGTCCATAAAGTATTTCCACAAGTTTTGTGTCGGCGTATTCGCGGTGAAGTTTCTCGGTCTTACCCAAGGATATATTTCCCTTGATCGGGTCAAGTTCGTATACATCCTTAGGGCCTATTTTTGTCTTGTCAGAAATCACTTCATTGATGGTCTCCGTTGCCGCCACACGTACGTGGAAAGGCTGGTATACTTCCCGTATCAACTCTTCTATGTTAGTTGTGTACTCTCCAAATGTGGTTATCCCTGATCTTAATCCTTCTATAACACCGAGTTTGGCACCCAATACTAGGTCTTTTTCTTTGAGATGTCTCGCTATCGGTCCTAGAGCTCGGTTCATCCATTCTATCTCGGGTACATCCTGAGCGCCCCCCCTCAAGATAGTTAAGCCAGTGTGAGTATGAGCATTCACCAATCCGGGCATGGTCACGTGATCTCTACCATCTATTATATTTTCAACTTCACCCTTATCCAGTGAGCTTGTCTTACCCACAAAGGAGATCTTACCATGGGAAAAGGCGACTGCACCGTCATCAATTATTCCTAGACCGTGGCCTTGTAAAGTGATTAATTTTGTATTTATTATAGCGGTGTCCATTGTCTTTACCATCGTTGTAATGGAATGAAAATATAAAGAATTTTCCGGATACGGAACCTTCCAACAATGTTAAAAACAACCGGATGTTAAATGTGTGTATGCGTCTCGTCATCAAGGGCACCGTTCAGGGCGTTGGTTTTCGGCCCACAGTATATCGCGTGGCAAAGTCCATGGGACTCAACGGCTATGTAAAGAATAAAGGTAGTGAGGTAGAGGTGGTTATAGATGGCGATCATGAAGGATTTTTAAGAACCCTTAAGGACGAACTACCACCCCTTGCCGAGATAACAGATGTAGAAAAACACCATGAGACCTGGACGGGAAACGGTTTTTATATCATGCCTTCGGAGGAAGGCAATAGATCTTCTACGATACCCGTCGATACCGCCATCTGTAAAGATTGTTTGAGTGAACTCAGGAGTCCTGAAAATAGACGGGAGAATTTTGCATTCATCAACTGTACTAACTGCGGTGCCAGGTACTCTGCTATTACACGCCTTCCATACGATCGACCCTATACTACGATGGCACCATTTCACATGTGTGATCCGTGTATGGAAGAATACGAAGATCCATCGGACAGGCGATTCCACGCACAGACCACATCTTGCCCGGACTGTGGGCCGGAGTACGTACTTTTCGACAGAGATAAGGATAGAGTAGGCGGAATAACAGAGTTCGCACAGTTGATAGAGGAAGGTGAAATCGGGGTAGCAAAGAGTTGGGGTGGTATGCACATAGTATGCACGTTGGAATCGATACCGGAACTGCGAGATAGGTATGGTAGAAAGGATAAACCCTTCGCCTTGATGGTAAAAGACATTGCGACCGCACATAAGTACGCACATATCACCAGAGAGGATACGTTCACCGGACCTAGAAGACCCATAATGATATACCCGAAAAGAGAAGAATACGAAGAAGTTTTGGAACATGCGGCACCCGGACTTCCTAATGTGGGCCTGATGCTACCTTATACGGGATTACATAAAATTCTCTTTCATATGATATCCATCGATGTATTGGTGATGACCAGTGCCAATATACCAGGGGAGCCCATGATGATCAACAACGAAGAGGTCTTTGAACTTGATCTTCGTTATTTCCTACTTCATGACCGTGAGATAGCCCAGCGTATAGACGATTCGCTGGTACGCGTACACAGGGAGGATCTAGCACTTATAAGACGTTCTAGGGGTTTTGTACCGGAGTGTCTGCCCTTTGTTGATGATCTACATGTATTCGGGGCAGGTGCCGACCAGAGCGGGTGCATGGCCTTTTCAGTTAACGGTAGGCTCTACCCAAGTCAGTATCTTGGAGATATGGGTTCATACGAGGCTTCCGTATTTTATCGTAAAACGGTAAAGCACCTTACCGATCTACTCGGTATAGAAGAAATCGACACGGTGGCAGTAGACCTTCATCCCGGTTATTACAGTAGAAAGTTAGGTCTGGAGGTCGCTGAAGAATACGATGCAGGTATAATGGAAATTCAACATCACTGGGCCCATGGTGCATCATTGCTTCTAGAAC
>JAFDTZ010000077.1 GCA_019594305.1 Thermoplasmata archaeon | reverse complement strand
ATACCATCCTGTAAAGAATCGAATCCGTGTACTGAACATAATACCTTTCTAGCCTGGTCGGGAGATAACTTCATGTAAACTTGATTGGAAACTTGCATAAATCGATTTGGGTAGAATACATTTCAAATATGTAAAAATGACAAAATAGTGTATTGAAAACAAATAGAATCCGTTCTGTTTTTATCAATCCTCTACCTTCGCATATAGCAGACAATCTCTGTACTCACCATCCCGCTCGTACGCCTTCCTTACCGATCCTTCCTTGGTGTATCCGCATTTGACGGCGATCCGTTCGCTGGCTATGTTCTCCGGTTCTATGCGTATCTCTACCCTTACCAACCCCAAATCCTCGAAGGCGATTTTCTCCACCTGCTTTACCGCCGCTGTAGTTATCCCCTTTCCCCAATATCTCTCGTCCAGGAAGTATCCTATCTCACCTATGTGAGGCCTTCTGGTATCCATGGCTATCCCGCATGCACCTACGAGTTCATCGTCGTACAATACCGCATAGTTGTATTCCTGACCCTTTTCACGCTTTTCAGGGTTCTTCTTCAGCCATTCACGCTCTTCTTCCACCGATTTTACCTTCACTTCAAAGTACAGAAAGTTCGGATTACTCAATATCTCGAAGTACCTTTCCGCATCGGACACCTCCTGGTAACGAAGCTTTATTATACCCATATATGTGAATTGTCGTGTTATTTTTAAAGTTTCTGATATTTCAAAAGATATATGCATATCTAAGCCTAATCATTTTTCAATCATGGCAAGATCATTCATACGATAGAGCTTCCTATTCTTTGCACGGGCAAAGTCCTTGAAAGCATCGTTTTTGTCCGTATTATCTGCGAGAAGCACTCCTCCATCTCGAAGATGATACCAGGCGATCCCGAATTCGAACATCATGGTTTCGTATGTATGGCCGCTGTCATGTATAAATAGGTCCGTTTCGCCAACTTTTTCGAATATTTTGGGAAGTTCGTAGAATGTGTTCCCTATCGATAGTTCCCACCTATCTCTGAGTTCTTCGGGTACAACCCAACCGGAGTTTTTTTTCGGAGGTATTACGGCTCCTGTACGTCCTTCCTTAACCCGCGCTTTTACGGGGAGATCAACCGAGTAAAGAGAGCCTTTATTGTTATCTTGGAGAGCTCTCAGGATTACTGCGGTGGACATACCGTTACATACGCCTGTCTCTATAACTACGGATGGTTTTTGCACTCTTATAAGAGAATATAATTTTACCGCATTATCCACACCCAAGTACGCCGGGTGATATTTGTTGTCTATACTAGTAAAAGCTTCACCAACTCCTTTGGCCAAACCTTGAACGAACTCCTCTATATCGTTAAATATGTCGATGTTGTATTCCTCAAAATCGTTCCAGTAGTTTACGCACATAAGGGTTTAGTCGAACAACAACTTAAATATCTTTTCCTTTATCGCCTTTAAACTTAACATAAATAATCGAATGCTCGTCTGAAGTCGAGAAAAACTACAAAAGGTTTATAGAGCCCCGTCGAATGCCCCGTCGTTGAGGCATATGAAAGCGATCATATTCGGTGCGGGACGGCAGGCGGCCGGTGTGGCGTGGTATCTGGTCAATCACACTGATTTTGAAACGGTGGGGATCTTCAGCAGGTCCCAAGGACCCATTGATGAAATTATGGAGTTCATAGGGAGCCATAAGCTGAGGAAACATCTTGGAGATGTTATGGATACCGAGAGTACGATAGAGATAATGAAGGAATACGACGTAGGTATCAACGCACTGCCCACCAGACAGACCAGTTACAGGACAATTGAACTGGCATTGGAGGCCGGTTTGAGCATGGTAGATATGCTGGAAGAGTATCACAGGAGCCCCGACCCCTACGAGATGGAGGATATGGAATTACCCGAAGGGATGTCCGTCGATGATTACGGAGAATACATTCATCAACGCTATATGGAAAAAGGCATAATGCTCCTGGATGGACTGGGGTTCGCACCGGGGATCACCAATTTTACCCTGGGAGAGGCCCTCCGTGAGATGGACGAATCCATATCCGCCATAGCCCGCTGCGGGGGTATACCCAACCGTGAATCCGCAGAAAGGCATCCACTCAAATACATGATAACCTGGGCCTTCGACCACGTTCTCAGGGAGTACAATATAAGATCCGCAGCCATCAAAGAAGGCGAGATGGTTGAGCTCGATGCTTTATCTTTACAGGAAAAGTTCACCTTCGATAAATTCGATAAGGATGTGGAGCTGGAGTGTGCCGTTACCCCGGGTATGCCCAGTTTCGTTCACACCCGACCGCAGTTGGAAAACACCTACGAAAAAACCATACGCTGGCCCGGTCATTACGATACAATAAAAGAATTCAGAAAATGTGGTATGCTGGATATCGAGCCTGTAGAGGTTAACGGCTGCGAGGTAGTTCCTAGGGAAGTGCTTTTGAAGGTACTAACACCGAGGCTCAAACCCAAAGAAGGTGATCGGGACTGCTGCGTAATGTGGAACACCGCCGAAGGTAAAAAAGACGATAAAAAAGTGAGGATAGACATCTACATGTGGGATGATGAGGATGTGGAAAACGGGCTAACCGCCATGCAGCGTGTCACCGGTTTCCCGGCGGCTATAGGTGCAGAGATGATAGCCAGGGGTGAAGTGTCTGGGAAGGGCATAATTGCACCTGAAGATTGTATCGTCGGAACCGTATACCGTAAGATGATAGAGCGGCTGGAAAACGTTGGAATCGAGATACTCGATGAAACCACGATTTTATGAAGGTTACAGTTTCTTATAGTGCTCCGCTATCCTGTGGGCGATGTCGTCCATGTCGGTGATGCCTCGGTGGGTGACTTCCGCGGTTCCCATCCTTCCCGTAGTGTCAATGAATATTCCCACCTTCTCAAGTGCATGACACAGCCTTACAGCGTCTTCCGGTGTGATATCCAGGAAGACCTGATGTGAAGCGGTAAAGCCCCGTTCTGCGAATTTTACCGGTACGGTGAGTTCCTGAAGAGCTACTGCCAAATTCCTGGCGTTGGTTATCACTCTTTTACCGTAGCCCCGGTCGTCAAGCATCTCCTCTGCCGCCACACCCAGGGCGGCTATACGGTTAACATGGGGGTTGTCCACAAGGCCTATACCCGTCTCGGTATCAACATCCATGAACTCTCTGAACCTTGCATGATGCTCGTCGGAGTCCGTGAGTATAACGCCTCCTTGAGGGCCGTAGAATGTTTTGTGGGTACTACCGATGATAACTTCGGCACCTTCGTCCAGGGGACATTGGAACTCGCCGCAAGCCAGTAAACCCAGTACGTGAGAACCGTCGTAGACCAATTTTCCGTAGGATTGGTGCTCTTCCACCATGGCCCTGAATTTTTCCACGGGGTGGGGAAAGGGTATGTAAGACGCACCGAGTATCGTCAAGGATATATCGTGCTCCCCGTACATATTTTCAGAACTCTTCGGGTCGATTTCAAAGGTATTTTTTACGTTCGGTAAAGAAACTCTCTGCCTGCCGAACTTCTCCAGGCCAAGGGGATATCCACCTGCCGTATAAGGGAGCATAGCCACTTTATCGTTATGATCGCTGAAGGCAAAAAGCACCGCAAGGTCGCAAATATTGCCGGACAGAGGCTCCACGATGGCATGTTTTACATGGAACAGCTCCCGGAAGAGTTCTTCGGTATGTGCCACTATCTCCCGGGCGTAGGTAGAACCACCGTAGTAATCCGAAAGGTACCTTCCGGCCAGGTCGCTGGAAAGAGCCTCTCTGACCTTCGGTGATAGATAGTTCTCGGAGGCCATGAGGTTGATGCCTTTTTCCCTGTAACTTTCGTGCTTTTTTACCAGTTCCTGAATTCGAGGCATGTAAGGGGCTATACAGGCAACGGATAAATCTTTTTTCGTCTTTAGTATAATAATGGTAATGGATATTTAACGCAATTATGAACACGCCATGTTTAACCGATTACTTTCAAAGAACCATCTGCATCAACCTGAACCATGGCCTGGCGGTTAGCCCAGCATTGGGGTACCACAGCGACCGGAAAAGATGCCGGATGACGGTGTGCGTACTCGATCTTTATGTCGAGTATGGTGGTCTCGCCGCCTATACCCATGGGACCGATACCAAGCCGGTTGATCTTCTCTAATAATTCACTCTCTAGCTCGGATATCTCTTTTTCAGGATGTCTTTCACCGACCGGTCGGAGAAGTGCTTTTTTAGCCAGCTCAAGTGCCATATCGGCTCCGCCGCCTATACCTACACCTACAACCGTAGGAGGACAGGGCTTGCCTTCCATGGCCGCTACCTGGTCTATTACTATTTCTTTCACACCCTTCAGCCCCTTTCCCGGTGTCATCATCACCAGTTTGCTCATATTCTCGCTACCGCCTCCCTTGGGCATGACATGGATAACAAGTTCGTCACCGGATACGATTTCCCAATGTATGGAAGGAATGAACCTACCGGTATTATCACCGGTATTATGATGTGTGATCGGGTGGATAGCGTTGGGTCTGAGAGGTATCACTCGGGTAGCTTTTTGAACTGCCCCTATAAGTGAATTCTTAATGAGATCGATGTAGGGAAAGTTAGCACCTACCCGTACAAAGAAAGTGATGGTGCCGGTGTCCTGACATATTGGTACGCTGTCTTCCTTACCTATACATATGTTATCGAGTATCGCCTCTAGCTGTACCTTCGGTCCTTCTTCTCTTTCTACATCAACGGCAGCCTTCAAGGCATCTTCTGTTTCCGGCGTTACCCTAGTAACAGCCGACCTGATAGCGCCCACCAATTTTTCCTCGAATTCCGTCATGTTCATGGTATCGATTTGTTATCTAAAGCTTTGATTTAAAGGTATGCATACTTTGATAATAATAGTGTAAGAGATACACAAAATAAAAACCCACAGTTTGAATTAGACACCGAAGGTATTATTAACCCCATGTTACTCCCCCATGAAATGCCCTAACCCCATGGTATGATACACATGAAAAAAGATGTTCTCATCATCGGTGGCGGGATTTCCGGTGTCCAGGCGGCCCTTGACCTTGCAGATAAGGGTTATGAGGTTGTACTAGTAGATAAAAACCCGAGTATAGGCGGGAATATGGTCAAACTAGACAAGACCTTTCCCACCAACGACTGTTCTATATGTATTTCTGCACCCAAGATGGTAGAGGCCAGCAGGAATGAAAACATCACACTTCTTACTTATTCAAAGGTAAAGAAAGTACTCGGCAGTTCCGGAGGTTTCGAAGTTAAGATATGGAAGCGAACGAAATACGTGGATCCGGATGTTTGTACCGGCTGCGGAGATTGCGAGCAATCTTGTCCTGTCGAGGTGCCCAGTGAATTCGACGAGGATATTTCCAACAGGAAGGCGATCTATGTGGAATATCCACAGGCGGTGCCACTCACATACACGATAGACTACGCAAACTGCGTGGGCTGCGGCGCCTGTGAAAGGGTCTGTGATGCCGGAGCCATAAACTTCCTGGAGATTTCTCAGGAGATCCCCATAGAGGTAGGCAGTATCATAGTAGCCACAGGTTTCGAGATGATGCAGCCCGATGAATGGCGGGAAGAATACGGTTACGGTAAATACGATAACGTACTAACCGCCATGGAGTACGAGAGACTTCTCTCTGCGTCGGGTCCGACCGATGGTAAAGTTCTTAAACCGTCGGACGGAAAGCCGCCGGAATCGGTAGCGTGGATACAGTGTGTCGGCTCCAGATGCAAACAGAAGGGGATGCCGTACTGTTCAAGAGTGTGCTGTATGTACGCCACAAAGCAGGCTTCCATAAGTAAGGGAGAGAGACCGGAGCTTGATACCTCTATATATTATATGGATCTTAGAGCTTATGGTAAGGAATTTCAACAGTACTTCGATAAAGCGAAAACAAAGGAAGTTAATTATTACAGAGGAAGACCTTCCAGAATATATCAGTTACACGACGGTAAATTGGCTGTGGAATACGAAGATACCGAAAAGGGAGAGGTAAAAACAGATATTGTGGACATGGCGGTACTCTCATCTGCCATCGTTCCGTCTACCGGTAATGCGAAGATAGCGGAGATCCTCGGTATAGAGCTGGACGAATACGGCTTTTTCGAATCGAAAGACATGCTCACCGCACCGCTGGATTCCACCCGAGAAGGTATCTACCTGGCAGGTTGCGCTCAATCACCGAAGGATATTCCGGACAGTGTATCTCAGGCAAGTGGAGCAGCCGCCAGAGCGCTGATGCCGCTGTTAAAAAGAGAGAGGAAAGGACGTTCCAAGAAAAAGCCGCAGCGAGATGTATCCGAAGAAGAACCCCGGATCGGTGTGTTCGTCTGTCACTGCGGTAAGAATATAGCTAATTATCTGGATATAGAGGCGGTGAAGGAAGCGGTGAAGGACATTCCCGAAGTGGTGTATGTAGATAACAGTTTATTCGCATGTTCCGAAGACGCACAGGTGATCATAAAGAAGGCCATCGACGAACACAAACTCAATAGGCTGGTGGTATCCGCATGCTCACCCAGAACCCATGCGCCTCTGTTCCAGGATACCATGGAAGAGGTCGGACTCAATAAGTACCTCTTCGAGATGGCGAATATACGGAACCAGTGCAGCTGGGTACACAGCGACGATCCTGAAAAGGCAACGGAAAAGGCCAAATTACTGACAAGGATGGCCGTCGCCAAGGCTAAAAGATTGTCCGCACTCACAGAAGAAGAAATCGAAGTCGGCGGGCACACGATAGTCATAGGCGGAGGTCCGGCGGGCATGCAGACTGCGTTGACCTTATCTCGAACGGGTAAAAAAGTAACTCTGGTAGAGAAGGAAGGCAAGCTGGGAGGTAAACTCAGACGGCTCAACACCATATTCCCAAGGGATATAGATGCCCGTGAATTTGCCGACAGGATGACTCACGAAGTGGCGGACGAGAAGAACATACGGGTGATCCTATCTGCGGAGATAGAGAGTGTAGATGGGTATATCGGTAATTACAAAGCGAAGATCAACGGCGAAGATATCGAAGCTGACACCATCGTTCTAGCTACCGGTTTCAAAGAGATCGAAGCGAAAGGATGGCATGGATACGGGGACGACTCCAGGGTTATGACGCAGCTTGAATTCGACGAAGCCTTGGCAAATAACTCATTGGACAAACCTGAGAACGTGGTTTTCATCAACTGTGTAGGTGCCTTGGAAGAAGAACGTCCGTGGTGCTGCCGTGTAGGTTGCGGTAACTCCCTGAAGAATGCAAAGGAAGTAAAGAAGAGATATCCCAAGGCCAATGTATTCATACTATACAAGGATATGCGGGTATTCGGTAAGAAAGAGGAAGAATACTACATGGACGTGGAAGGGGAGGACGGCGTGGTATTCCTAAGGTACTCCACGGGACAGGAACCGGAAGTTGTCAAGGGCAAGAAAAAACTGGAGTTGAAGGTTCACGATAATCTACTGGACGAAGATATCGAGATCGAGGCGGATTACATCGTTCTCGCCATGCAGCTCGAAGGAGATGAAAGCGCAGGCAAATTGAAAAAGATGCTGAAGATATCGTCTGATCCGGCAGGTTTCTACATGGAAGCACATGCCAAACTCAGACCTCTGGAATTCCCTTCGGAAGGAGTTTACCTTGCCGGTGGAGCTCACTATCCAAAGAATATATCGGATACTTTAGCGCAGGCCGAGGGGGCCGCTTCAAAGGCCTTGATCCCAATGATGCGGGGATACACCAAGAGCGAAGGTATGATATCCGTGGTGGACGACGAGAAGTGCAGCGGATGCAAGATGTGCATTTCTGTGTGTCCGTACGGCGCGATAGATCATGACCCCGAAGAAGGGATCGCTGTGATAACGGATGTACTGTGTAAAGGCTGCGGTTCATGCGCCAGCGTATGTCCGGTCGGGGCCATAAGCCAGAAAGGATTCGAGGACGATACATTAACGGCGATGATAAGAGCCGCCTTGCTGGAAGATGAGGTGATATAGATGGCAGATTTCGAACCGAAGATAATCGTTTTCTTATGTAACTGGTGTAGCTACGGAGGAGGAGACCTGGCCGGAGTGAACAGAGAACAGTATCCCAGCAATGTGTTGGGCATAAAGGTGATGTGCTCTTCCAGAGTGTCACCGGAGCATATAATGGAATCCTTCGTCGACGGTGCCGATGGTGTACTGGTAACGGGATGTCATCCGGGAGATTGTCATTACATAGACGGTAACTACAAGACAATACGTAAGATAGATATGTTCACGAAGATACTGGAGGACTTCGGCATCGACCCTAAACGGATCAGATTAGAATGGATATCCTCTGCAGAAGGGAACAAATACGCACGAGTGATGACTGAGATGACGGAAGAGATAAGGGAGCTCGGACCCTTGAACTTGAAAGATGAGGTGGAATGATATGAGCGATAAACTAAAGATCGGTTTTTACTGGTGTGCGGCGTGCGGAGGTTGTGAGATAAGTGTCCTTGATATAGACGAGATGATACTTGACGTTGTGGAGTTAGCGGACATCGTATTCTGGCCCTGTGCAATGGACCCGAAGTACGAAGATTTAAGGGCCATGGAGGACGGTAGTATAGATGTCATCTTCATCAACGGCTCGATACGTTCGACCGAAAATGAAGAGATGGTGAAATTGCTTCGTGAGAAGTCAAAAAAAGTGGTCGCTTACGGTTCGTGTTCCAGCATCGGCGGACTCTTCGGACTTGGTAATCTTTACAGTAAAGAAGAGCTGCTTGAATACGGGTACAACACACCGTCCACAGAAGAAGGCGGTGTTATCCCGGCAGAGAACAGTAAAGTACCGGAAGGCGAGCTTCATCTACCGCCGTTACTGCATCACGTACGTTCTCTGGATGAAATCATAGAGGTTGATATTTATCTTCCCGGTTGTCCTCCGTTACCAAATCAGTTGAAGGAGGGTTTACCGCTCATACTTGAAGGTAAGGTTGGCAAATACGATCTTGTTTCACAAAAAAGCGTATGCGACGAATGTCCACTTGAAAGGGAAGAGAAGAAGATACCCAGGCTGTACCCCATACAGGAGATGATGCTGGACCCGGAAAGGTGCATACTCGACCAGGGAGTACTGTGCATGGGCCCTGCAACAGCTGGTATGTGCGAAGCCCCCTGTCCATCTGTTGGGCATCCGTGTATCGGATGCAACGGCCCGGTGAGAGGGGTGAAGGATCAAGGTGCTAGGATGGCATCGGCACTGGCGTCGGTGCTCGGCGTGGAGGGAGAGGAAAGGATGGAAGAAAGTGAGATCATAGATGTCGTTAAGAGTGTGAGAGACCCGACCGGCTCTTTCTACAGGTTCAGTCTCCCGAAAAGCTACCTCCGGTACAAGAGGAGGGATATACATGGATAAGATATCAATAGACCCGATCACAAGGCTAGAAGGACACGGAAAGATAGATATATTTCTGGATGAAGAAAAAAATGTAAAAAATGCTTATCTTCAAGTTCCCGAGTTCAAAGGGTTCGAAAAATTTTGTCACGGACGCCGTTCTGAAGATATGCCTACTATCACAAGCCGAATATGCGGTGTATGTCCGGTGGCGCATCATCTCGCATCCACCAAAGCTCTGGACGATGCCTATGGTGTCGAACCGACCGAGACCGCTTTGGATCTGAGAGAGTTAATCTATAACGGATATATCTACGCAGATCATCTTCTACATTTCTATTTCCTGGCCAGTCCGGACTTCGTAGTCGGTGTGGACGCACCCCGTACCGAAAGGAACATACTCGGGGTAATACAGAAAGTTGGCCTCGACATCGGCAAGAAGGTGATCAAGGAAAGGGCGAAGGGCCAGAAGATAATCAGTACCTTGGGTGGCAAGGCGGTGCACCCGTGCTTCGGTGTACCCGGGGGTGTGACAAAATCGCTGAAAAAAGATGAGCGGGAAGAGATACAGGCTATGTCACAGGAGATGGTCGATTTTTCACAGTTCACCATAGAACTTTTCAAGGAGAAGGTGCTCGAGATATACAAAGAACCTATTCTGGAAGATCGTTTGGAGCTATACAGTATGGGCCTAGTAGAAGACGGTAAATTGAGTCACACCGGCGGTAAGGTAAATGTGGTTGACCAAGAAGGAAAACAGTTCGCCAGTTTTACCGGTGCCGAGTATTTGGATGTTATCCGCGAACATGTCGAACCATGGAGCTACATGAAGTTTCCATATCTGAAAGAAGTCGGTTGGAAAGGTTTCGTCGACGGGCCGGATTCCGGTATCTACCGGGTAGGACCTTTGGGAAGGATAAACGCCGCCGACAGTATGAAGACTCCGTTAGCTCAGGAGGCATACGAAGAGATGTTCGAAGCATTGGGCCGGCCGGTGCATTCGACCCTTGCGTATCACTGGGCAAGACTTATCGAAGT
>JAFDTZ010000173.1 GCA_019594305.1 Thermoplasmata archaeon | reverse complement strand
TGCGAAACATGGGTCGTAGGCTCTGAATGCCATTTCTACTTTATTCAGCATACCTTCGTCGATCTCGCCTTCATGCACGAGACCCATTGCAGCATCCCTTACAGACATGGTTATGGCACCTGCGTTGTTGGTGGTAGCCACTATTAAATTAGCCTTTTCCATAAGACCGTTTTCATCAACATTGTAGTGGTGTATCAGAGTGCCTCTCGCGGCTTCAACTACGCCTATTCCCTCTCCCGGTTCTCCGACTGGATTTCTAACATGTTCGGAAGTTATCTCCGGATCCTGGATCAGTTCTTTTGCTCGTTCGGTAGCGTAGAGTAACTCTATCAGTCTGGCCCAGTGGAAGGCGAGTGTGGAGTTAACCGGTTTTCCACCTAAGGTTTCGTACATACGCACGTATTCTTTCTGCGCTTCCGGTGTGGCCATTCCGTCGGCAGCGTTCAGTCGTCCCAAAGGCCCCACACGATAGATACCGCTTTTCGGGCCGCTGGTCAAACCGTTCCAACCGATCTTCCGTAGGTAAGGATATTTCATGTAGGTCCATTCCTCAACATTTTCAGCCACGTGTTCGTTGTACTCCTTTACCGGGAATTTGAGGAATTCTTTACCATCGGTATCTGTAACTCTAATAAGTCCGTCGTAGAAGTTGACCTTGTTGTTCTCGTCCACAAGGCCCATATTATAGGTGTCCAATTGATACGGGTCGCTGAGTATCAGATCGACGTAATCTTTGTTCTTTAACACTATATCGTCAAAGAGTTTCAAAGTAAATTTAGCAAACACGTGGCAGGAATCGATCATCTCTTCGATTTCTTTTACTTCATCCTCGGATAGTGATTTCGATACGCCTCCGGGTAATCCGCAGACGGGATGTGTTGCCTTTCCTCCCAGTATAGCAGTTATTTTCTGACCGTAAGCTCGGTGTTTGATCACATCTTTGGCTACGTCAATACCCGCCTTTTGTATAACACCAAGTATATTCCTTTCTCCGGGAGGTGCATCCGGACCAACAACGAAGTCGGGGCCACCCAGGAAGTAAAAATGAAGTGTATGGTCGTAGATAATATAGCCGCAGTACATCAATTCCCTCAGTTTCTTTGCCGCTGATGGCGGATCAACGTTGAATGCATCATCCAGTGCCTTTGTGGCGGCAAAATGATGTGCGACGGGACAAACACCGCATATACGGGATGTTATCTGTGGCATATCTTCCGCCCTTCGTCCCTGGCAGAAACGTTCGAATCCTCGAAGCTCGGGTATCTGAAGGTATGCGTTCTTTACATTCTTATCATCATCTAAGAATATGGTTATTTTACCGTGGCCTTCCAATCTTGTGATCGGGTCTATCTCAATTTTTTCCATTTTACATCACCTTCCTTTTGAGAAGTGAATCTGGTAGTGTATATTTGTAAAAGGTTCCCACCATGTCTCGTACCTGGTCAAGAATGGCTTGAAGCTCTTCATCGCCCATATCCGTTTCACCTTCTATACCCAGAACCGAAGCGAGTGCGGAGATCATCTTTGCACCCTGATCTTTTGAGTTAGGCGTAGGTCCACCGCAACCGGTACATGGCATGTTTGCATCAAGGCATCTTGCATCGCAACCGCCTCTGGTGGCTGGACCCATACAGATTATTCCCTGTTCAAGCAGGCATTTGTCTTCAACTTCGTTGACCTCGTATATCCTCTTAACCGCTTTAATCCTTTTCTCGCTCTTTTCGTATTTACACTCGTCGCAAACGGATTTCAAGGGAGCGAGCACGGTGCCTTTCGGAGGTAGATCTCCCGATGCGATAACTTCAACCGCATTTATTATCAATTCCGGAGGAGGCGGACAACCGGGAAGGAAATAATCCACGTCAACCACTTGATGGAGTGTGTTAACCGTGTCGTATATCTCCGGAAGGGTAAGCTCTCCTTCCGGAATTTTGAAATTTGTACACGGTAATTTACCGTCAGGGTTTTCGGTCGAGATGTTTTCCGTGTAAGCTTCTTTGAATACCTCTTCACGATCTGTGATATTGGCTAGACCGGGGATTCCACCGTTGACGGCACACGCACCGAATGAAACCAAAAACTTGGATTTTTTACGTAGTAACTTAGCTATATGTTCCTGTTCCGAGGTACGAACTGCGCCGTTGAAGAAGCATACATCGATATGGTCATCTTCCATGGCCTCTACATCTTTATATTTGGTATCTATGGCTACCGGCCAAAACAATATGTCGGCTAATTCCACCATGTCAAGTATCTTTTCGTCGATATCCAATACTGCGATCTCGCAACCTCCGCAGCTTGCGGCCCAGTAAAAAGCGAATTTGAGTTTATCGGCCATTGTCATCTCCTCCTTTTTTGAAAGGATTGGGGCCTAGTTCCCTAAGCTCATCAACAAACTCTTTAATGACATGTCCCATCTTTTCACCTTCGGAAGCGGAGATCATCTCGAACCTTAGCCTATGGCTGTCAACACCCATCTCCTCTAGTAATTTTTTCGTTAAACTCACTTTTCTCGTCGTCTTGTAGTTACCGCTTTGGTAATGGCAGTCTCCGTAATGACATCCTCCGATGAGAACGCCGTCAACGCCGTTCGTTAGGGCTTCCAATACCATCTGAGGATCGACACGCCCGGAGCACATCACCCTTACGAATCTCACATTGGTTGGGTACTGTACTCTACTGGTACCTGCTAGATCGGCTCCTGCGTAACTGCACCAATTGCATAATATACCTAATATCTTCGGTTCGAATTCTTCATGGTCATTCATGGAAAATTACCATCCTGTTGTTTTCATATGATAAGATCTCGAAATCCTGTAGGTAGAGGTACAATATAGATTTTCGCCTGAATCCGACTGAAACAGTTTGATGATATAGCATTAAAAAACAAAGTTCCATATGTTATACTACTAATCATTTTAAATGATGAAAAAGGTTCTAAAATGTATATTACACCTCTAAAAAAACATTATTTTTTGTTTTGGTATGATCTAATCAAACAGGTTAGTCTCTAAATCTTACTATTTCAACATCAGTATGTTCAAAATGATCATCAGCAGTAACAATACATGCTTCCACAGATTCGGCGCAGGACGCAATTAAAGCATCAGCGATAGGGATATTTTTTATCTTATATCTCCCCGCGTTTATCGCTTCGTTTTCTCCGATATCAATTACGTCAATATTATGTCTTATCTGATCCACTCTCTCCTCAGCAGTTTCTGTATCTATCCTTCTTGAATAGATGTAATATATCTCCGTAAGTGTGATAGAACTAACAAATATCTCTTTTTTTTTCTTCAAATTATCTTCTATAAAATCAGCACCTTTTTCATTAT
>JAFDTZ010000058.1 GCA_019594305.1 Thermoplasmata archaeon | reverse complement strand
ATCCTTTCTCATCTAACTGCCTTTGTAATTCTTCCCAAATTTCATCTATTTTACCTGTTTCCTCCAGTCTTTTTCTGAAATACCAAACCGTTGTAAAGTCCGGTATATCATTAGGGAAATCGAGAAACTTTCGAAAAGATATTCTATCCACGGATTGTTTTTCAAGCTCCGGATCAGATAGACCGTGCCATGCTTGGAGAACCAACAGTTTGATCATCACAACTTCGTCGATGTTCGGACGCCCACCCTTCTCCGTTCTATTGTTATACATCTCTCCAATTATTGGCCTAAATGCCTCCCAATCTATGAGTGATTTTACCTCATTTAATCGGTCACCTAGTTTTGCCAATCTATTATATTCTTGATTAAATGCAAAATTTGTTAATGTGTTCATGTTCATATGAACACATGCTATCATATAAAGTTTCACATCTGGATTACATAATTGGTGCCATATTTATTGGGGTTTTTCAAAATTCTCAAAGGTTTTCCGCAATTGGAGCATCCTTCACTCCTTTGTGAAGAAGTTTTAAAGGGACGCCAGTTAGTGCCATAATATAGATATACCACTGCGAAAATCACTATGAGCAAGGCCAAGCCTACGAACAGTTCGAGGGCATTTTCATAGAACCAGTGGTATCTAGAATAACACCTCAATTCATCGAATATGCTTGTCATGATCGTAAGGATATTATCGTGATTCTATATATACTTTTTCAAATCGTTGCTGAAGATGGTCCCGATTCACCAAAAGCCTATTATAAACCATCACGTTTTTTACTTCGATGAAAGAGTCCTTGGTAAATGCATTGGACAGTATCAAAGAAGGTAAGTTCGTCATGGTTTACGACGCCGACGGACGAGAGGAGGAAACCGACCTGGTAGTGCCTTCCTTTTCCGTAACACCTGATAAAGTAAGACAACTGAGACAAGATGCCGGCGGGTTGATTTGCGTAACCGTACCACCGGAGACATGGAAAAAATTGGGTCAGCCGTATCTGCAGGAAGTATACAAGTACGCATCCCGAAAATATCCTTTATTATCGGCGATGAAAGCCGACGATATACCATACGACGAGATATCCACATTCTCACTGTCCGTTAATCATCGAGATACATTTACGGGTATCTCAGATAATGACAGGGCCCTTACCATAAGCAGATTCGCCAAGTTAGCTGAAGATATGCGCAAACTAAGTAGTGAAGACGCTATGGATAAATTCGGAAAAAAATTTCGTACACCAGGGCATGTATTCCTTTTGAATGCCACAGAAGGTCTAGTATCCGAGAGGATGGGGCACACGGAATTGACAACTGCCCTGCTTACCCTAGCCGACATTTATCCGAGCATGACCATATGCGAGATGTTGTCATCTAACGGAAACAGTCTCACGGAACAGGAAGCGAAAACATACGGTGAGAGGATGAACATACCGTTGGTAGAGGGCGGCGATATCATCGATGCCTGGGAGGAAAAGTATGGGTGATATAACTGTCATGGCGGCAGGTGTATTCGATATACTTCATATGGGACATTTACAGTATCTAGTGGAAGCTAAAAAGCTGGGTGACCGACTCGTTGTAGTAGTAGCATGTGACGAGACCGTCAGGAAAAACAAGCACGAGCCGTTGATGGCCCAGGGAACAAGGGCAAAGATGGTAGAGTCATTAAAACCGGTGGATAAGGTCGTTGTAGGCGATCCGGTAGATACTTTCAAAGTTGTGGAAGAGATAGATCCGGATATAATCGCACTGGGTTACGACCAAAGACATAAAGAAGAAGAACTGGTAGAAGATCTTAAAAAAAGAGGGTTGGAAGCCGAGGTTAGACGTCTCGAACACTACGACCATGATCTCGACGGAACACGTAAGATAATAAGGAAGATAATCGATTGGTACGGTATGAAAAAAGAATTAGAGGCGGTGGAAAGGGCATGAAAAAGATAGGTATAGCAGACACCACCTTTGCACGGTTCGACATGTACAAGAGCGCAAGGGATGAACTAGAGTCTATCGGAACCGGATATACAATAGAGAGGTACACCGTACCCGGGATAAAGGACCTGGCCATTGCCTGTCAGCGCCTAATAAGATCAGGATGTGATATGGTGATCGCACTGGGCATGCCGGGACCGGAAAACATCGACAAACAGTGCGCTGACCAGGCGTCAAGAGCAATTCTTGACGTAGAGATCAAACATGACATTCATATACTGGAAGTTTTCGTTCACGAGGATGAAGCTGAAAACGATAATGAACTTGCTGAACTCGCTGACGGAAGGGCTAGGGAACACGCTATAAACGCTTACGACCTACTCTTTCGCCAGGATAAGTTACAGCAAGCCGCAGGGACCGGTCAACGAGAAGGCCATCCCGATGCAGGACCTTTAAGGAGATGAAAAACATGGCAAAAAAAATGAAGATAGGTATAGTGGTGTCGGAATTTAACTACGATATCACCATGATGATGTTAGAGAGGGCAAAGGAACATGCCAGTTTCTTAGGAGTGGAAGTTTCCGAAGTAATTCATGTTCCCGGGGTATTCGATATGCCATTGGCGATAAAGAAGCTGTTAAATAAGGATAGTATAGATGGTGTAGTTACCCTAGGTGCGGTGATAAAGGGAGAAACGGACCACGACGAAACGGTCATCAGTCACGCCGCTAGAAAGATAGCCGATCTCGCTTTGATCCACGACAAACCCGTTGGACTGGGTATAACGGGACCTGGAATGACTCGTATGCAGGCACAGGAAAGGATAGATAGGGCTAAGGCCGCGGTAGAGAGTGTTGTAAAACTCTACGAGAACGTTTCGGATAGGTAATATTAAGTATTCCTGCGCTCTTCCACCCTCTTGATGCCTTACTCCATCCCAAGTGATGAAGAGATAAGGGATGCACTCGATATAGTGATAAAAAGGATGAAAGCTGTGGGCTCATTACGGAAACTTAGAGAATTAGTGATACGCGAACTGCGTATAAAAGACCCCAGTTATACTGTCGGCCCTAGCCGTTTGAGAGAGATTGCAGTCACTTCACCCATTATGAACACAAACATAGAGGCACGCCAGGCAAGCGAAAGGAAGGATCTAAAAGGAAAATGTCCCGTATGCGGTGAAAAGTTGAAACGTACAAAGAACGAGACCATCTTCGGTGGAACTGTAACCCTTGGTTACACCTGCAGCTCGTGCCCATACTGGACAAATCTTAAAGGACGTGTACCCACCAGATATAGATTCGAATATGTTAAGGAGCACTCTTAAATGGATATCAGATACGAACACGGAATATGTATAGAGGATGACCACCGTAAGGTCATATTGGATCCCACAAGGCAAAGCGAAATCGGTGTCGTAACCCACGGACACATGGATCATCTGGTAAAGGATGCTTTCATGACCTATCAAACGTTGGATATTTTAGGCGTTCGAATGGGCGAACGCAGGGGTAAAGGTGTCTCATATGGTTTCCCTCATCAGGTAGGGGGTTTTAATGTTCTGTTATTCCCTGCAGGTCACGTCTTCGGCTCGGCGATGACCATGGTTGAAGATGTGCTATACACAGGTGATTTCAACCCGGAAGGAGGCTCCACTTGCGGGAGGGCATCACCTCATAAGTGCAACACGTTGATAATCGAAACCACATACGGCAAGCTGGATTACCGCTTACCTCCGAAAAAAGATATTATCGATGACATCAAGATATGGACGGAATGCCAATTGGAAGACGGCCCGGTTGTTTTCGGTGCATACGAGTTCGGTAAGGCACAGGAGATAATATCTCTCCTTAACAGCATGGGCGAGGTACCCTATGTTACAGACCGTATTTATCGTCTATGCGAGATATACAACAAACACGGAGTTGATCTTAAGTACAATCATGGAGAGCCGGAAGGTGATTTTACCGCCGTGGTGCCTCCGGGCGACCTAAAGAAACCCATCGGTTCATTGTTAAAAAAAGCGCGTAAGATGAATGGTACTTCGGCCTATCTATCAGGTTGGTGTGCATTCTATTCTTTCTTTCACTCTATGGATATCGATGCACAGTTTCCATTCTCAGACCATGCAGGTTTTGATGAGCTCATAGATTACGTTAAAAAGTGTGATCCGGAAAGGGTTTTCACCGTCCACGGCAGTGCGAAAGAGTTTGCAAAGACGGTTGAGAACGAATTCGGTATTGAGGCAAAGGCTTTAAAGTGATCCTCAGCGAAAGATATATACCCATATAATAGTTATTCTTGCTACATGGAATACGATATAGAAGGGAACGTATTGGTGGCAAAGCTGGATCACGATACCGAGCTATTCTCAGATTTACATGATATATTTGTTGAATTTAATTGCGGATTGATAGTTTCTGGAATAGGTATGTTGAAGGATTTTAAACTCGGTTTTTACGATTCTGATACCGGAACTTACGAATGGGAAGAATATTCAGAATGTATGGAATTACTTTCATTGAACGGAAGTATAACTGCCGACGAGACCATCCATCTCCACGCGGTTGTATCCGGGAGAGACCATATTGCCAGGGGTGGTCATCTCGAAGGCGGTAGAGTACATAACATTGTAGAGATCACCGGTTTATTATTGGATACTATAATCCTACGACGTCTTATGGATGAATTTTCAGGGGCTGAGCTGCTCACCATCGAGTGATAGAAAATGGCATTCGAACAGTTCGAGCACACCGCCGATGTAGGCATAAAAGCGACCGGAGAAAATCTTGAAGAGGTTTTTGCCGAAACTGCTCGAGGTATGTTCAGTATAATGACAGACATCGAGCAAGTGTCGCCTATAGGGGAATACAAGATCGAGTTGTCTGCCGACGATTTGGAATCCCTTCTTGTGGAATTCCTTTCGGAACTCATCTATCTATTTGAGGTTAAATCGGTACTTTTCTCACAATTCGAAGTCGATTTAAAGTTAAACGATGCTGTAGATTTGATTGTTACTGCTAAAGGTGAAGAGATCAACTCTGAGAAACACGAACTATACGGCGCTGTTAAGGCGGTTTCCTATCATGATTTATTGGTAGACCCACAAGGTGAGATACGGGTGATATTCGACGTGTAAATCGTTATTGGCAATACTTATATACTTCGCCTATATTCAACTTCGGTCTAAAACACACGGGATACGATAATATGCAACCAAGATATAATGTTGATCTGAGAAACAGGGTGCCAGAAGAACCGAAGTCATCGGGGTATATGATGGGGATATTGACAATAGCAGTAGGTGTTGTCGGGCTTATAATAGTATTGATCTTTACCGGCAGGACATTGTATTTTACAGATGGGAAAGCCCGGTGGGGTGATTTTTCAGGTGTATTAGAGGAAGGAATTCACTTCTTTCCTTCGTATGCTTTGATAAGCTTCATTTTAACTATTAGCATCATCGTTGCAGGTGCCATATTGGTGATTACCACCTTATTAACAGATGTAGAGGTGATGGAAAAAATAAAATCACTATGGATAAACTTCATCGCAGGAAAACTCCTCCTCATCCCCTCTCTTGCCTTAATATTTGTTGGTGTTTATATTAACGCTTCTTTGTGGACCTTTTTTTCACTTGATTTAACACTATTTTTCTTTTCTCCATTCCTCCTTTTGATTATTGGTGTATTTGGCTTGATCTTTTCGTTTAGCATATGCAAAAATAGTATGAAGTGCATCCAGTATAACATCATCAAGGAGGATATTATACATAGAAAAAGAACTCGCCCGATACCCGTAAAAAAACCGAAAATTCCCAGAGGTGATTATAAGTGAAGGTAACAATAGATCTTTTGGAAAAGCTGTATAATACAGTGTTGTGGTCTTCTGTAATAGGGTTTATCGCTAGCATATTCATGCCATGGATATTGATAGAGTCTCCTGACATCAAGATTTATATTTCCAGCATCATGATCCGATCCTATTATTTGTCGGAATCCGAATTCCAAACAATACACGGACTTCAGCAATTGTTAGACCTATTATATATCAGCTTTCTCGGAGCGATTGTTTTATCGGTAATAGGCAGTATCGGCCTCGGTTTGAGAAGTGGGAAGAAATACAAGGAATCTCGATACATGATGATCGGTTCTATCCCGCTCATATGTTTCTCCGTAACAACATTGTTATTTAACATATTGATATTTATGTGGATAAACGACACACCCATATACAACCATGCTTACAATATTATCCCTTTGATAATGTCCATTGTCATGGTGATCGGTTCCGCCCTCCTGGTGGTCCTTGTAGGTAGACGTTCCCTCTCCGAGGTGCTGAAAGACCGTCGTGAGAAGAAGGAAAGTCAGGCGGTCTTTGTGCCCGCAGTAGAACCCGTCGGGGAAGATTTGCCTCCACCTCCGGGCCATGAAGAGGTCAATACATACGAAGATGACATCCCTCCCCCGGACCACGAAGATGAGGCCATGGACCATGACCTTCCTATCACAGAGCAGGGGGATACCGGGGAAGACCATGAGGACACAACCTCATTCGCATGCCCGAACTGCAGCGCGGAACTACAGGGTTTGGAGCTTATATGTCCCGAATGTAGAACAAACATAAGTAAAAGGTGTCCAAGTTGTCAAAAGCTAGTGTCCTTCTTCGTAGAAGAATGCCCGCAGTGTGGTTTTTCGGGCGAGGACGGACCTCAATAAATTTCACTTTCACTTACCCCTTTAGAGAAGTATTAATAAGATGTGATTAACTATAGGGGCGATAAAATGAGCAAAGACAAAATAGAAAAGTTGCCAGGAGTAGGACCCGCAACTGCAGAAAAGCTCTTAGAAGCAGGTTATCGAGACCTGATGGCCTTAGCCGTCGAATCGCCAAGAGTGTTGGCAGATGTAGCTGAGATAGGTGAGGCCACCAGCGCAAAGATAATCAATGCGGCAAAAGCCGCTGCAGATATAGGGGGTTTCGTTACTGGTGATCAGGTACTCGAGAATAGAAAAGAGATATCAAAGCTAACAACCAGCGCAAAGGCACTGGATGATCTTTTGGGTGGCGGTGTCGAATCCCGGTCCATTACAGAATTCTTCGGAGAATATGGTTCCGGAAAGACTCAGATAGTACATCAACTGGCTGTTAACACAACCATGCCTTTGGAGGATGGAGGATTAGATGGTGAAGCTTTCATTATCGATACTGAGAACAGTTTCAGACCGGAGAGGATAATTCAGATCGCTGAAGATATGGATTTGGACCCCATGGACGTATTAAAAAAACTCAACGTCGCAAGGGCTTACAACACCCATCATCAGATGCTTCTGGCTGATAAGGTATTGGATATGGCAGAGGACCATGATATCAAACTTTTGGTAGTGGATTCGCTTACGTCACACTTCCGTGCTGAATATGTCGGACGCGGCGCGCTGGCTGAAAGGCAGCAGACCTTGAACAAACATCTGCACAAACTTCTTAAATTCGCAGATAGACACAACGCTGCTATCGTTGTCACGAATCAAGTTTCTGCCAATCCGGACCAGTTCTTCGGCGACCCTACCAGACCGATTGGTGGACACATACTTGGTCACACCGCTACATTCCGTTTATATCTAAGAAAGAGTAAGGGTAATAAGCGGATAGCTAGGCTGGTCGATTCACCGAATCTGCCTGACGGTGAGGCGGTAATAACCTTAGAAACAGGTGGAGTAAGAGGGTAAACCGCCCTTTTTCCCTTTCTTTTTTTAAAAATGTCTTACGAAGATCGGTGTGAGACAATATCTTGAAAACATAATATTTAAGTGTTTCTCTCGTTTATCTATAATTTTACCAAAATGTTTATATCTCCCTTAGCGAAATTTAGTATAACGGGGATTTACGGGCTAGTCGGTTAGAGTGCATCCCATCCCACCATCCTTCCATTCTAGCCCACCCCTATCTTTTTCTTACCCTTAATTATCTAAGAGAATTTCGATCTTAACTGTTTCATCTCCGTCTTTATAAACGAACCTATATTTTCAATATCTTCCTTAATATCCTCCCATTCATCGTCGCCCGCTTCTTGGAGAGTAGACATTTTAGATTTCATAGAAAGTCGTTTATCCCTTAGTTCCTCGATCTGCTCTTCGTACATGATCCTAACATCGGCACTCGCCTGCTTTGCCTTCGCCTCAAGTTTATCTATCTCCGCCTTCCATTCGTCAAGCTGGGCCTTCAACTTATCCGCATACGCATCTTTCTTGCTCATATCATTCGCCTCTTTATTTTGTACGTCAATAGGTGGAACTCCAGTTTAATAGTTTCGATTATACCCGAGAACACAAAAATTCTAACAACGACCAGTCATAAACCCGGGAAAAGGATAAATAGTAAGACTATCTTACATGTTCTGTTAATAATGAGCGAAATAAAATTCACCCGGCTTTCATCTAAGGGGCAGATAGTCATCCCCGTAGAGCTTAGAGAATCGATGGACCTCGAAGAAGGTGATACATTCGCGATCTATGGGGAGGATGACACCGTAATCCTGAAGAAACTTTACATGCCCACCGAAGAAGATTTTAAAAGATTCCTTAAATGGGGAGAGGAGTTCGCAAGGAAGAAAGGGTTATCAACCGATGGTACAAATAAGGTGATCATCGAATACAAGAAAGGAAAGTGAATGTATCATACGTAATACTGCGTATATAATATTACGGCTATAAGTAGCATCAGCAATGCTACCCATATAACTATGGCTTGATGAGATGCCTTTTTCGCTTTATCCGCCGCCCACCATTCCCGCGGCTCTATACCCTGTGCCACGAAGGTGGCGACTCCCGCAAGGTTTATGCCTATGAGATTAACGAAGAATAAACTAAGGGCACCCATGGACATGTATACATGACCTGAGCCAAGAAGCAGTCCCGAGGTGACAAGTGCGGGCAGTAACGCCAGGGCTACCATGACTCCTATCAAAGGCTCCAAAAGACTTCTGGTGAAGGCGATGGCTCCCGCTATTCCCGCGGCTAATGCAAGTACGATATCTCCTAAACCGAGGCTCGAGCGAGACACAATTTGTGGAATTTCAGGGTCAACGTTAAGGAGTATACCGATAACGAAGGCGAGGGAAAATGCGATCAAGATACCCAATAGATTGGCCTTCATAGCCTTCCTCCCGAGCTCGTAGTCCGCGAGTGTGGTTGCCAGGGAGAGTGCGATATTCGGCCCGAAAAGGGGAGCTATGACCATAGCACCGATTATTACCGCAATGTCATTCCTAAGAACGCCTAGGGTTGCAACGATAGAAGAGATAGTGATCAAAAGTACGTAATACTTTGAGAATTTAGTCTGGTCGCCTATACTGGCATACAGCTCTTCACGGCTAATACCCGATTTTTTAGGCTCCTCTTTCTCCTTATCTTTTTCTTCATCCTCATCAACTACCGGATAAGTGGCCTTGATCTCGAAGAGCAGCAGTCGGAAACAGGATCTGTCGGAAAACTCGTCCTGAAGCTTGTCTAAAACCGACTGACTATCCTCCACCGTTACTATTATCTTAACTAATATCTGTTTTTTCGATACCCAGTCATACCAAAAGTCCATAACCTCGGAATCATCCTCCAGAAGCTCCTCAACAAAGTTCTGGTCTTCAACGGGGATCAGCATCTCGATCAAGCGCAGGGCCATCTTAATTTACCGCCTCCTTTTTCCTTCCGATCCTCTTGAATGCCTTCAATATCTCAAAACTTGCTAAGAATATGCCGCCGGCACCGAGTACTTGAAGCCAGCCCTGCAATCCTATCCCTGCAAATTCTAAAAATGTGCTTATCACGGGACCGTATATGCCAATAAATATCAAACCGACGGATAGCAAGATGGAATACAGTATGATGCGGTTGGAGAAGAAATTTTTGTTAATAATCGACTGATAATCATAACGTCTTGACATTATGTTTGCGAATTGACAGTAAGCGATAGTTAGGAAGGTTATGGTCGTTGCTCTGGCGTAGTGCACGGCAGGAAAATTGTCCGCCGTTAAGGATATTCCTTCGCGTATAAAGTACAACCAAAAGTTGCCGAAGGCCAGAAGGCCGATCAATAAGGCGAAGAAAATCACCTCTGTGGAAGACCACCTGTTCAATATGTGGTCTTTCAATTTCCTGGGAGGAGATATCATCATCTCCTTGGTAGGGGGATCAAAGGTTAAGGTCGTAAGGGGTACAACCTCTGCTAAAAGATCGATGGCGAGAATCTGTATCACCAATATAGGCATGGCCCAGCGGCCCCATCCGAGTAGTGCCAGGGCTGCCAAACCCGCGAGTACTACCGTAAGTTCCGCCCCGTTGGTCGTCATGGAAGCTAGAACCGTCTTTTTCAGGTTGTTGTAGATAGTTCTTCCCTCCCTAACCGCATGGACTAACGTGGGAAAACTGTCGTCCAGAAGCACCAGCTCGGAAGCCTCTTTCGCCACATCCGTACCCTTCAATCCCATGGCTACACCGATATGGGCTCTTTTCAGTGCAGGTGCGTCGTTAACACCGTCACCAGTAACGGCCACCACTTCGCCGTCCTTTTCCAGAAGATCGACTATCCTGAGTTTATCTTCGGGGTCCACCCTGGAAAATATGAGGGACTCCGCATTTTTCATACGCTCCCTCAACTTATCATCTGACATATCCTTGAGTTCACTACCCGTTATTACCGGTGAAGGTTTATGGTCCCTGGACAACCCTATTTCCCTGCCTACGGCCTGGGCTGTCGTGGAATGGTCTCCGGTCATTATGAAGGTGCGTATGTGTGCCTTGTGGCACTCTCTTATGGATTCTTTGACCCCCTCTTTTGGCGGGTCTATCATCCCCACGAGGCCCAGGAAGATGATGTCCCTCTCGACCTCTTCGATGGTATAGTCCCTCTTTTCTTCTTCTAACACTCGGAATGCGATGGACAGTACCCTCATGGCACTTGAAGATAGTTTTTCGTTTACATTCTTTATCTTTTTCTTGTGCTCGTCCGTTATGGGCACAATTTCTCCATCTTGAAAGATGTACTTGCTGATGGAGAGCAGACTGTCCGTAGAGCCCTTCATGGCCACGATGGTCCTGTCCTCTAGTAAATCGGCAACTTCAACGCAAGAATATTTCTCGTTCATCTCCCTGATGGAACTCATCCTTTTCCTTTCCGAGTCGAAAGGAAACTGTTGTATCTCCAGGTTTTCCTTATCCTCGATGGGTGAACGGGTGCCTATCTTGGTTGACATGGATATTAGTGCCGCTTCCGTGGGATCTCCAACCGGGTACCACCCTTCATGGTCCTCATCGGGAGGATGTATTTCAGCGGTGGATGCCATTGTGGCTGCGTCCATCATTATCTCAATTTCATCTATTTTTTCCTGGGTCAAGGGAGTCCCGTCTTCGTGCTGTATCTCCCCCTTGGGCTCGTACCCTACGCCAGTGAACTTGTAATTATTGCCGTTGAACCATGCCCTCTTAACGGTCATCTCGTTTTTGGTAAGTGTACCGGTCTTATCGGTGCATATGACCGTCGTCGAACCGAGTGTTTCCACCGCCGGCAGATTTTTGACCACTGCTTTTCTGTTAGCCAAACGATTACTACCGGTGGAAAGCGCTACAGTGACTTGAGCCGGTAGTGCCTGGGGTACGGATGACACCGAGATGCCGATGGCGTACAGAAGACTAACGTATAACGAAAGACCCTGCCAGATCGCTACAAAGAAGAGGGCTGTGCTTATTACAACAACTAATATCGTAAGATGCTTGGCCAAAAGATTGAGTTCCATCTGTAAAGGTGATTGCAGGTCCACAGTTGTCTCCGTCATACCGGCTATCTTGCCCATCTCGGTCTTCATGCCCGTGGCAACCACCACTCCTTTAGCGTTTCCGATAGCCACCGTGGTTCCCAGGTAGGCCATGTTGTCCCGGTCGCCAAGCTGTGAAACCTCTTTTATGGCTTTGGAATGCTTCTCCTGGGGCATGGATTCGCCGGTTAGCGAAAAATCGTTGGTCCGGAGATTGAAGGATTCGATGACCCGTATATCCGCTGGTATCTTATCACCCTCTTCGACCTTTATAATATCACCGGGTACGAGTTTGTCCTGTGAGATCTCCTTCATCTCTCCGTCACGCATGACCTTGGCAGGTGACTTGATCATCTTCTTCAGCTTTTCGATTATCTCCTCGGCTTTGTTCTGCTGGATGAAACCGATCACCGCGTTGATGATCACTATTATGAACATGGCGGCAGCGTTTCTATAACTGCCCAGAATAAGTGAGATAATACCCGCGATGATGAGAACCATCACCAGCAATTCCTTGAACTGAGAAAGCATCATGAGCCACTTGGGGGTTTTGTAAGTGGTCATCAACTGGTTTTTACCGTACTTTTTCAATCTCTGTGAAGCTTCTTTCTCGCTCAATCCGTTTTCGCTGGTATCGAATTCACGAAATACCTCTTTCACAGACATCTGATAATACGCTTTTTCACGGGGCATGAACAATTACCGTATAAATCCGCCTTATTTCATACTTTTCCTAAGAATCGAACTCCGCCGCTATCACAGCCTGACCGAGGGGTATACCCATGTCACCGTTGGGTACATCCTTGTGGACGAGCAATTTGTGACCTAGTTCCTTCAGCCTCTTCCTCACGGCGTCCACAATGGGCTGGTTATATGATACTCCGCCGGATATACCGATAGGGGCACCGGCTTGTTCAGCTACCTCGGCAGCCGCTTCAGCGAGTGCACGAGCTACGGAGGCGGAGTAAGAAGCCGCCCTGTCCTCTTCAGATGCCCGGTCGTTCAACATCTCCAGGAAACCATCTAGGGTGTATATCGTATCACCCTTGCGGCTGATATGGTAATCACGGTTCGACTTTCCACTCATCTGCAGCCTTTCAAGCTTCATGGCAGGCTCCCCCTCATATGTACGTTTATAACATACACACAGGGCGGCGGAAACCGCATCTAAAAGCCTACCTAAGCTGGTGGTGGTTATGCTTTTCGGTATTAGCTTATCGAATATATCTGCGGTTGAATCCGTGAAGAACGAGCCCTCTAGCCCTTTTACACGTTGTATGGCGTAAACCGAGCGTCTCGGGTCTTTGACCGCTTCCTTTCCACCCAGTAACGGAAATGGCTCCAGGTGAGCCTTCCTTTCGTATCCGCCGGCGGTGCAGTGGAGCACCTCTCCACCCCAGCTGCTGCCGTCGTCACCGTAGCCGGTACCGTCCACGGCTATGCACACGATATCATCGAGATCGTGTTCT
>JAFDTZ010000128.1 GCA_019594305.1 Thermoplasmata archaeon | reverse complement strand
GTCAAGCCTTCCGGCGTAGCGGTACTCAATGCAGAGGACCCGAACGTTTTGAAATTCAAAGATGTCGTACACGCGGATACGATATTATTTTCATCGGATCAAAACACAGCACCCGTAAAGGAACACCTTTCCCAAGGCGGGACGGTTGTCACGGTCAACGATGATAATATTGTTATAAAAAGAAATGAAAATGTTTGGAAGGTAGCCGATGTTTCGAACATACCTATTACATTCAAAGGTAAAGCTACCTATAACGTTAGTAACTCTCTTGCCGCTGTTGCATCCTGTTTTGCCCTTGATTTGGATATCGAATCCATCAGAAACGGTCTTTTAACCTTCCATTCGTCGATCAGTCAAAATCCCGGAAGGATGAACATAATCGACATGGGAGAGATAAAACTGATGATCGACTACGGTCACAATAGACCTGCTGTTGAGGCGATTTCAGAGATACTCGACGATCTTACTGAAGGAGATAAGATAGTAGTATGTCAGGGTACGGGGAATCGTTCGGTCGAAGATATAATCGACTTTGGGAGAGGAATAGGAAGTACCTACGACAGGGTTATAATCAACGATTCAGATCCACGATATCGTAAAAAAGGTGAAACTCCAGAACTGGTAAAACAGGGAGTCTTGGAAGCGGGTTTACCCGAGGACCGCATAACTGTGATACTTGAAGAAATAGATTCCATCGATGCCGGTTTGAAGATGGCGAAAAAAGGCGATCTATTGGTGGTTCAACCATGTGAGATACAGAAGGTGATAGCCCATATACAATCTAAAATAAAATTTTCAATCGACTGATAGTGCTATCAGATCTCAACATCGGCCTTATCGATGACGACAGGTGGTAAAGTTGCCTTTCTAGATTCCAGATCGTAGCTAGACCCTTTGGTGAGTATATGGATTGTGATGTTTTCAACACAGAGGGGGTCACCCGGTTTTAGATCTGCTTTGTTACTTGCAGTGATGGTTACCCCATCCACTACCACCAGATTTCTACTGCCTATTACATCGAATTTTTTCTTATTTAAGTCCCATATCGCACCCGTGCACTCTCCTATACCGATACCCAGTACACCCGGATTCTCAGCAACCACATGAATCAATCTGGGGAATCTGCCTCGGGATGTGAAGTGCGTATCTATAACTACGTTTTCGATAAAGTTTAAACCGTGTGAAAGTTCTAATTCACCCGTGATTAAAGCGTTTTCGCTTTCTCCGTGGGCGATCATTGTTCCTGTCAGACAAGCTGCGCCTGCACTCGTACCTGCAATGAGTGCACCCTCCTCGTGTTTTTTACGAATTGTGTTTAGAAGGTTAGTTCCACCTAGCATAGTGGTTATCCGAAGTTGATTCCCACCTGTAAAGAAGAAAGCGTGCGATTTTTCTACAATCTCTCTTAGATCATGGTGATTTGCACTATCTCTAAACTCCGGATTCAAGACAACCGGCTTTCCACCCAGCTTTTTGAATAGTTTTGAATACGCCTCTCCGGTTTCATGAGTAGTTTGACTTGCGGTTGGAATGATCGCTATGGTAGGTTTGCCCTTAGCTATGTCATTTGCCAATTGGATAATTTCAAGCAAAATCGCGTCTTCTGGACTGAGAGGTACATTACCACCGATGGTGACGATTGGACCTTTTTTCATTTTTGTTTACACCAGAGGACGGTATCTCCCATTGATGTATTTAAAGCTATGCTTCCTTTTCGAGACGTTTTATTTTATCGACCTCAGAAACTGGTATCATAATGGAAAAGAACCGGGGAAAGGGCTTTTTAAAAAGCGAAGAGCCTACGGAAACCTTGTTCGATGAAACCCTTGAATATCCAAAAATAATGGTTGTCCTTACGGATGTTTACATGTTCTATAAAGAGGTGCTAAAATGTACGAATACGAACATAGAAAAATTTCCATGGATGATAAACTAATCCACTATGCATCTTACTTGATAATCCAAAAGTACGAGTCCGTCACAGGATATAAACCGAACGGAGTATTCTTCAATAAAATTATGTCACTCCTCAACAACAAATTTGACGATTTCAAATTACCCCATTATTGGTACAGATATGGAGACCGGGTCTGTAGGCAGAAGATGCCTGCTAATCTAGAATGGACAAATGTGGAATTAAATGAAACGACGGTTGATTGGAAATACGACACTCCCGAATTATTTAGAGGACCGGAAGGACATCCCATAGAGATGGAGGTCGACACCTAAGTACAAATTTATTACGACAATTTTGAAACACTCATAGATGATGTTTATTCGTACGCGCCTTACGAATTCCAAAGAAAATTCTTAGAGTTGAGAAAACGGTTCTACGTTACAAACAATGCCTATAATTGGGATATGGAAAGTTACAAAGAATTGTCAAAACCTATCTTCACAAACTATCCCGATACACGACTTTAAAGAGATCGAAGAAGAGACCGAACTTGTCAGGACCTTCATAGAGGCTAAACTAGAAAGTGAAAACTGGCGTTTCAAAATATTGGAAAAAATTTCAACGGGTTTTTGGTTTTTATTCAGTTATTATCTAAGATTGAATCCAAAAGCACGAGATAACATTCCGCCGAACGTTCTACATTACTCGGAAGATAAACTTCCGATTGATGCGAACAGGCATAGAAAAGGATCCAAGCTTATTAGAATATAAAACAATTAGTGAGTTCTACAGATGGAGAAAGGAAGACAAAATAGAAACAGAAAAGATAATCGATGAATTTGTAGATAATTACACATCGGGCAATCCTGCGTGCTCTCTGATGCCATCTCCACCATTGATCCTAGATACAAATGTATTCACCCGAAAGTATTTTTTTAATTGGCTTGATTCGTATCATGGAGAAAAAACTACCCGTAGTGGCGTACGCAGAGATATGTTCGACCATATCAACAAAAAAGGGGATGCGACTCAGATAAAAAATCTGTTAAAAAGATTGAACATAACGATCGAAAGATTGGAATCTTAAATAGCTGAATGTGGTGCTATCCGGGGGTCCAGAGGTAAAGAATGTAGCGACGATGCTCAATATTATCTGATAGGTGCACATGCCCACACGCCTCCTTTAATTCTTGTGACATCTAAGAAAAAAGATTTCTGGTTTTTAAAAGATAGAACATTGACTCCCGATGAGTGCATGAGAAGATATGGTTAATATACTCTCCATAGTGTATTAAACGTTGTATAGAAATTAAAAGAATTGTTATCTGTCACCCACCTGGAATCGCAAAACAGTTTGAATTTTCCCTCAAAAACCCACGGATAACAACGGGAAAAAATCAGATATCCTGGAACCATTTCCACATGGATATTAGATGTATGATCTCACCATCTTTAGCCTCTTCACCTTTAAGTCGTGGGCTGAAATACCCTCTATTTTGTAGTCGGAATATTTATAACTTTTCACGTCGGTGAACAAAATAAAGTATTTTTGTTAATACCAACGCAAGCAGCTATTACCCTAGATTACTTCTTCACCCATCAAGCTCATCTGCCAAACCTCTCCACCGGCGTAAGTTCTTTCGGAATTTATTGTCTCTGGCGACAAACATCTTTTATAAGGATTTGAAAGGATAATAAACCAGGTGATAGATATAAAAACTGGAAACAAACTATATTTTTACAAAGCGGCCGGATATATTTCAAAAATCTATCTCCAACCCATCGAAGGCGATATAAAATCCGTTATCTATAATATTCTTTTGTACCATCCCCTCTAGATTAGCGGGATTCGTGTGATTTAGATGGGTAAAATATATCTCCGTATCTATGTTCGTTAACTGTGCCATGGTTTTTTCCATAGTTGGGTGAGGGATCTCCCGATATCTTCTGATCTCATCCTTTGAATAGAAAGTTCCATCTATAAAAGCTATGTCAGCACCGCTAATCTTCTCTATTACCTCTTCTGTGAGATAATCTACATCGGGAAGGTAGAAGAGTTCCCTCTCTCCACTAATCAAATATCCCACAGTATCTCCTGCTTCGTCTCTATGAGGGACATTAAATGCCTGATATCCAATACCGTCCAATGTGAAGGATGTGCCTACCTCGAAAACGTTCAGCTCTATATTACCCCTTTCAACAAGAAGACTGAATGGGTAATTGCCTTCTAAAAATTCTTTCATTTTTGTGGAACAAAGTACTCTAAGCCCTTCAATATCCATAGATTCTTTACCGAAACGCCATAGCCCCCCACAATGACCGGAATGAGAATGGGTCAGCAACAGAGCGTCTATAGAACACTCGTTCTTTTTTCTATACTTACAAAGTCTATCCATCTGCAACTTGATGTCGGGAGATGCATCGATCATGTGACATTTATCTTCAGCAACGTTTATAAGGGCTAAAGACGGGGCAAGGCGTTGATATATCTTTTCCAGCCTGGCGTTATCACATATTTCACAAAAACAACTCGTATGCGGTATGCCGTCATCCTGACCGGACCCCAAAATTATGGCCTTCATGGCCTGTCTATTATTTCGAGAGATATAGTTCTTTTGTGGATGTGGGTGATGATTTCACCTTTTTCACCCCGTAAATTATCAGGACACATGTCGTCAAGAGATGATATCTCCAAGAATGCATCCATGATCAACATATACTCTTGTTTCTCTCCACAATATTGCAAATAAATTATCCATGGTCGATATCGAACAAGGATAAATGGTGTCAACTATCATCCTTGCCGTTCTTCACCAGCTTGTTCCATATCCTCCGCAATTTCGGTCATTTCTGGTTCTTCCACAAAATACTCTTCTGTATCCGAGGGCGGTTCGGCCGATTTACCCTTATTCATGATGAAAATTACCAACACTATTATCACGACTGCGATCAGCGGTAGCACCCACATCAACATACCCATCCCGGTGGCCTCGTCGTCGCCGTTATCGTCATCGTCCGGTGGCATTTCATTAACGATAACACTTTCCGAACGTTCACCAAAGACTATCTCGAACGTACCGGTGTGAGCGAATGTATGTGTGACGGAGTGCTCTCCGTATGCTCCCGGGTGTAATTGAAGTGAATATATCACTGTGCCGCCTATGAGCAGGTCCAATTCACCGTAAAGGTCGCCGGCATTCTCCGCACTCACGGTTATGGTGACTTCCAGGGGTGCAGTACCGGTCAAAGGAACTACGTTCAAATAGACCTCCGTGGGAGTGAATTCACCGTCCATGGGTGTGGTTACTTCCACTTCTACCGATAATTCTCCTTCTCCGGCGGTGTTGACCGCGCTCACCTGGTAGTAGTATGTAACACCGTTTGTCAGTCCTGTATCCGTGTATGCCGTTATCGTGCCTCCGACACTATTGATGTAGCTCAGCGCACCGCTGGTCGTTCCCCTGTATATCCGGTACTCGGTTATCTCCGCTCCGCCGTCATGTAGTGGCTGTTCCCATGATAGGAATACCTCCTCGTTGCCAGGTATGGCCTCAAGATTTCTTGGCGTACCTGGTACGGTGATGTCCGCCGACGGAGTTGCGCTAACTTCCTCCGATAACTCGCCTTCACCGGCGGTGTTGACCGCGCTCACCTGGTAGTAGT
>JAFDTZ010000135.1 GCA_019594305.1 Thermoplasmata archaeon | reverse complement strand
TGCCGTTGGTTCTGCCGTTGAAAATTCTATCAAACTCTTCGGAATAAGCGTCTTCCGCCCTTACGAATTTTACGCCTCCTCCTTCAACCCATACATAATAACTATCAGAATCTTCGTAATCCAAGCCAAGGGATTCAAGGAAAATCTCTCCTGTTCCATTGTCTTTATACAATCTTAATACAGCATCCGAGACATTTTGAAGAGAAGTGTTTATCTCTTCTTCTAGATTTACACCGACGAATAAAAGAGAGGACATATTGTTTTTACGAAATGTATCCATTATCTTGCGTACGTACTCGTGGGCGGTTTCCCATCCAAAGGTATCAATCGCCGTGTCAAGGAAATCGGCAACCGCCAGTTTTTTACCACTTGATTTAATATTACTTAAGGCCTTGTTTACACTGATACTCAAGTTCAATATGTCTCTGCTTGACCTTATTATTCCTTCCTCTTCCTGTATACCGATGATAACTTCTCTTGTATATGTGTACCAATCGATAATCATGAGTCTGTTTTCAGAGATGCATCTCTGAATGTCCACATCGAATTTTTCTAAATATTCAATGTATTTTTCAGCGGGCATCTTTGATACTACCACAAGGGCTGTTCCGCCTTCCATTAGATGAGAAGAAACAAACTGAAGGACGAGTCTGTCCATTATCTTACCAGGTGGATTTTCCACTAATATCGATGTTCCTGGGATAGGACTCCCGATTAAACCATTTATTCCTTCTTTAAATTGCATCTAAAGTATCACCTTAATGTTTCCTCCACCGATATGTCTATACCGCCGTCCATTATCAGGAATGGATGTTTGTACGGATCGTGCTTTGTGAATCTCATCTTAGTTATCTTTACGCTCCTTCGGAATTCTCCTTCAAAATCTTCGTAGTAGAGATTTATCACTGAATCAGACACAAAACCTTCTACATTTAACCGTGAGTTATCGCTTTCCGATATTAACAGTGAAACGACGTCTTTCTCCTTCAAAAAACGTGAGAACTCGAAAAGATTCTTTCTCAATTTTTCAGGTGTGGTGTAATATAAAGAGATAGCACTGATGGAGTCGATAACAAGCCTGTGTATCTTTTCATCGGTAAGGAAATTATTCAGGAATTCCTGCAGTTCGCGAAAGCTTATGAGGGAATTTTCTAGATCACCGCGCCTTATCTCCCCATAATCGATGAGATATGACCTTCCTGTCTCGTAAGGTTTCCAATCGAGTGAAAAGGATTCTACCGCCCTTTGTATATTCTTTCGACTTTCTTCCAATGATAAAAGTAGTCCTTTTTCCCCTTCTCTGATACCCCCCTGAATGAATTGAAGTCCGAAAAGTGTTTTTGCGCTGCCCGTAGGTCCTTTCAATAGGTTTACCGTTCCCTCGGGAAAACCTCCGTCAATCATCCTGTCCATGCCTTTAATTCCACTCTTTAATCTTTTCACTATACATCCTCCTTAAGTATTTCGAAATATCTGGAAGGTAAATCCTTGAAGGGATCTTGTTCCTCCACCAATTTATTATGGTTGACGACTACCGGTTCACATGCTCTGCATACCAATCTCTGGGTCGGAACGAGCCCCATCCTTTCTTCGTTGTATTCGAGTAAACGTCTAAGAGATTCCGTAATACTCTCTTTTTTAGTAGTATTTTCATCTAGATTAGTGGGAATTATACCATAGATAGATTCTGTAAGATTTAGGAGTGATTTGTATATATCCCTGTAAAAATCAGTTACTTCATCCTTGATATCAGGATTAACGTCGGTTGCAGACAGGTCTAGATTCAAATTGATCTTAGGGTCCTTTAAACGGTATTCAAGCACCATCCTTGTTTTTCCCTTAACCCTACGCACCTCAAGAACCTTTATCTCTTCCAACTCGGCTAGATATTTCGAAGCCGTGGCAACATGCAGATCTAGTTCTTTAGCAATATCACTAGCTTTACTCCAACCCATGGATTGAATAAGTTCTAGGATGTCCAATGAGTGTGTTTTTCCAAGGACATAAGCATACCTGCCAAACTGCTTCTTTCTCATCTCTACACCGGTTAAAACTTCATCTTGCTTAAAGTTTATTTTAAAGCCTATAATCAGTCTAAAGCATACAAGGTATAAATAGTTTTGCCTTCCTAACCAGTGAAGTTTCAATCACCCGAAACGTTTAGTAAAAATAGAAAAAGGGAAAGGGGTTTGGGGTTTTAGTAGTTTACAGTCCATACTATGGCAGCATCTGTGGGGTTGTGTATCCAGTAACCTTGTCCAGGTTCGAATAAGAATAGATCTGGGCTGTTGTCGTACGCTAGATTGTACACTTGTGTTCCGTCGAAGTAACCGATCACATCAACTCCTCCGGGTAGTCCATGGTTACCTGCAGCCTCACTCGGGAGACCGACCATCGTCCAGCCTGGATGCAAATTCAAATCCGTGCTTGCCGGTGCATTACCTTGTATGGTAAGTGTATCCGTGGTGGTCATGTGTATCCATATACCCATGTGATGATTCCACGTATCCAAGCTATTGAATCGTTCGGCTCTTCCGGGTACGTATGAACTCCATTCTCCATGGACGGCATCGTAGTACATCAACTTGTCGTAGTTCCCAGATACCCCGTATATGGGATCTTCTAGTATCGCTTCCAGCGACGTATCGGACGGTATCAGGTTGAAGGAAACAAAGTTCCAACCATCCGCATCACCGCCCGCATAGAGTGGTATATCGAAGGTATCTATGGGTGCATCGGGTTCCTGTACGGCGTCGGTGTTTTGATCCTCGTACCAATTGTAGCCTTCAGCACGTACTACATACCACCACCAAACATTGTCCGCTGTTCCCCTGTCGATGTCGATGTATGAATATATAGCCGCTTCACTTCCCTTGGCGGGTACACTGTCTATGAGAGTACTTTCATCCCATGGACCTGACTGAACTTCCGAACGGTATATATTGTAGTGACTGACGGTTCCTGGGGTTTCATCCGGGCTCGCACCCCATGAAATATGGTTATCATTGTCGCCTACTACATCTATATCCAGGACAAGTGCCTCCAATGTCCAGCTAAGGTCGAGTCCGTAATCTATGGTCTCATCCCAATCAACCATATCGAAACTGAGCCATCCTGTGTCGGCTACGTAGGGTTCAATCGCACCGAACGGGAAGAACCCATCTCCAATATCGTATATCGCCAGTATTATCCAGTAGTCATCAGACTCTATGAACACAGGTTCCAAAATAGCCATCTCTAGCCAAACCATGTTACCTAGGTCGGTAACTACTTCAGTCTCTGCGATCAGATCGCCGGGTTCTGGATTCGCAGGAGTACCAGCGTCTGTGTAAACCATCGCCCTTACATGGTCGGCTTCATCGAAGTCGAAGTATGCAATATCGGTTATTAGTCCAGCGGGGAGTTCTGTTCTGATCGCACCGTACCAATACCCTTCACCGGAAAGACCGATAGAATTTTCAGGTGTAATTTCTCGATGTCCTGTTGGGTACATCCAATGCCAATCTTCACCCAGATATTCAACATATTCAACCGTTAAATTCATCGGGGGCGTCACCGGTGTTCCAAGTATATCAAAGACCTCGCTTTCGTCCTCGCTCCAGCGTCCTGCTGTATCGACAACTCGTGTGCGTATAAAAGCTTCGGATGTGTGTATATCGGGTACTGCCCATGTGAAAGTACCGGTGTCGTTAAGATAGGTAGCTACAGTGCTCCATGTATCTCCGTTGTCAGGGCTGAACCAGATGTTAATATAGTCAATGATATAGTCTCCTTCGTTTGATGTCCATGTGATATCTTCCGAAGTACCAGCATTCCACTCTTCACCACCGACTGGGTGAGTTAGTGTGATGGAAGGTGGTGTCACGCCTGGGTCGCCAGGTTCCTGTTTGGCATCTTCATTCTGTTCTTCTAGACCGTTTGCTCCTACGGCACGTACGATGTACCACCAGTAAACTTCATCTGCCGTTCCCCTTCCAATGTCGAGATACTGGTATTGTACAGAGCCGTCTGAAACAACACTGCCTATGTGATCATAGGTGCCATCGGACTCATTCGAACGGTAAATATTGTAGTGGCTTACTTCGCCTATATCCTCATCAGGGCTCGAATCCCATGTTAGAAGGTTGTCATCGGTATCCTCTGCTTCAGGTAACAGCACATCCATGTATATCTCATCGACACGCCATCCTGCGCCTTCACCACCGTCGAAGTCCTCGATGCCTGCATCCCAGCGTACGTGGATTGTCTCACCTATTAACACCGTCAGGTCGAGGGTTGCGGTAGTCCAGTCGGACGAACCACCCCAGCCGGGTTGACCAGCTAGAGGATTATCAGACTGGTCCCATATCTCACCGTCATAACCTTCTTGGGGTGTAACAATATACCAAGGACCTTCCAGACCTGCCCACGATACTTTTACGTTTCCGCCATCGAAGAGCCCTTCATCGCCGAAGTCTCGCCAGTGCTGGAAAGTGAATAAAGCGCCGTAATCTTGGTCCGCATCCGCAGGTATCTCAATTTCAGGAGTTACCAGGGAGCTCAACATGCCATGATCAGGTTCTTTGTTGAACTCACCGTCTCCGAAGTCCCATGAATTTACGCCGGAAGAAGCTCCGTGCTGGCGTATGCCCCATTCACTCGCTTCAGGATGTGAAGTTGCCGTGATGTAGCCGAGGTCTCCGCCTTCCACATCATCTTCGAACAGTACAGTTGTACTGTGATGCTCTACTATAAGATTCTGTGGTGATGCGGGTGGGAATCCACTTATCTCGAATTCACCGCTTACATTCTCGGATGAACGACCGGCGGTATCCACGACTGTAGCACGTACTAGACATTGTTCACTGTTTTCATTTGGTATAGTCCATGCATACTCGCCGGCATCATCTAGACCGGTATCGATATTTGCCCAGGTGACACCTGCGTCGGCACTGTATTCCAGATTTACATGGCTTATAGGATCCTCTCCTACCTCTGTAGTCCATGTTATATTTTCCTCGGTATGAGCCACCCATTCTTCTCCTCCGACTGGTTGTGTCAGCGTGATCTCCGGCGGGTCACCGGGGGCTAGTTCGACATAAACTTCGAGCATCCATGAGTAGTCGAGGTCAGGATTAGCTTCAGGCAAGGTTTGCCAGTCCGCTCCATCGAAACTAAGCCATCCGGCGTCTTCTATGAAAGGATCAACGACGCCGAAGGGAAAATATGTTCCATCATCAGCTACCTCTATTACCACCCAATAGTGACCGGCATCTAT
>JAFDTZ010000097.1 GCA_019594305.1 Thermoplasmata archaeon | reverse complement strand
CGCCGATAACATAAAGATAACCACCGGAGGCATCGCCTTCAACGGCTGCATGTACATGAACGATATGTACGGTTCGGATGGATACACTGAAACAAGGGCATGGCACCTCTTCGGTGATCCGTCCTTGATCATAACCGGTGACGCCTTGATACCCGGAGAGCCGCCGGAGGTCACTGTTACGTATCCTAATGGTGGAGAGACGTTCAACGCAGGTGCAGAAGAAGATATAACGTGGACCGCAACTGCAGGTGACGACCCTGTAGACTACATACAACTATCATACAGTTCTAACGCTGGTTCTTCTTGGACTGTTATAGAAACGGGATTACCAAACACTGGCAGTTACAGTTGGACGGTAGCAAACGAAAACAGCGACCAGTGCCTTGTACGTGTAAGAGCTTTCGATGAGATGGGACGAATGGGAGAAGATGTAAGTGACACCGTCTTCGAGATAATCGGAACACCCCCTGCACCGCCCGGGAATCTTACGGTTGAGCACGCATCCGGACCCTACATGGCGGTATTCGACGACTTCGCCGACGGTAACTACGACGGTTGGACTGTCTACGACGGCACCTGGGATGCTTCTAATGGATATCTTCAGGGACACGGCAGTATATCTACACCATCGGAGTTCAACGGCGAACCAATAGACGCCTACGGTAGATGGGAGTTCGATTTCCAACTTACGGAAACCTCCGATGCTTCCGGATATCAGATCATGAGGAACCACTTCATACAGATAGACAACCCGGACAGCCGTTATGCTAGCGGTTATTATGTTATCATAACGGGCAACATCGGAGGCGGCGACGGACAGATTAACCTCTGGAGATGGGACAGTGGTGATACGCCAGCAGATGCAACAATAGGTAGTGCATGGAGCCCGAACACCAACATCAACACCTTGGCTGTAGAAAGGGAAGCGGATGGCCCATTTTCCATGTACCTGAACGGTAATCTACTGGGGACCGGCAACGATAATACATACACCACCAACGATTATATGGGTTTCCGACACAATGCGAATCCCTCGGGCGGTGACGACCATATCATCCACGAGATACGTGTTGAAGTCATGGGTGACGGAGACGAACACAATCTCCTGATGTGGGATGCCAGTCCTGACGATCCAGACGAGGTAAGTCAATACAATATCTATCGTTCGGAAATAGAGTCCGGTCCATGGGACGGAGGCACCCTTGTAGATAGCGTAGCAACGGAGGGTTCAGCTCAGTACGAGTATCTTGACGAGAACAGAGGTATGGCGGACGACATCTACTGGTGGTATGTAGTACGTGCGGTAGGAACTAACGGCCTTGAAGAACAGAATACGTATGCTGTACAGGAACCAGGCGCACCCACTGAGACCTTTGACATACCGTTGTATGCCGGCGGTGACGCAGATGGCTGGAACTTCGTGTCCTTCAACCTGATACCATCCGATACGTCCTTGGAAGCGATACTTGCCTACATCGACGGTAACTACGACCGTGTAATGTACTATGATGCCGCCACAGACATATGGCTGAGCTACGTACCCGGAAGAGCCGAACGCTACAATAATCTACACTCTTGGACACACGATATGGGTATCTGGATACACATGACCACCACGGACACACTAACCGTGGTTGGAACCGCACCCACAAGCACCGACCTCACGTTGTACCCGGGCTGGACAATGGTGAGCCTGCCGAGTTCGAGCAGCGGCAATCATGGACTACCGGGTGAGATCGACATGGTCGGCTACTTCGATTCATCGGCTACGTACAATCTTGCGTACAACCACAGCCCGGGAACCTTTGTGTTCGAACCCGGCAAGGCATACTGGATGCACAACCCGACGGAAACGGCTATAGTGTGGACAGTGAACTACTGACCCCAAAAAACCTTTCCTTTCTTTTTTTGAAAAAATTTTAAATAGAACATATGAATAGTTGTTCATATGAACGATGGTTTATTCAAATGTCTTTCCGACTCTAATCGAAGAAGGATTCTTTACTGTATAGGCGAGAATGAGATGTGTGTCAACAACATATCCGAATGCCTGGGATTGGAACAATCACTGGTAAGCCATCATTTAAGGGAACTTTACCAGTGCGGCCTAGTGGAAAGGGAACGAAAGGGAAAAAAGAATTTCTACAGAATATCCGGAATGGAGATAATCGAGCTTTTAAAAAGTGCCAGCAAATTGGGAGATTCCTTGGAGGAATGCGCTAATGACCAATGAACACAAACTGCAGTTTTTCGAGAAGTATCTTACGGTTTGGGTGGGCTTATGCATATTGATAGGTATAGCCATGGGCCATTTCTTTCCGGCAATAGGCCGCTGGCTTGGTGAGATGGAATACTACAACGTTTCCCTGCCCATTGCGGTGGCGTTGTTCTTCATGATCTACCCGATAATGGTGAACATCGATTTCAGGTCCGTTGTGAAGGCCGGGAAGACCCCGAAACCAGTGGCCCTTACACTCATCGTTAACTGGGGCATAAAACCCTTCACCATGGCCTTGCTGGCAATATTCTTCATGAGGTACGTATGGGTGCCTTACTTGACGCCGGACATGGCCGACCAGTACATCGCGGGAATGATACTGTTGGGTGTCGCACCGTGCACGGCCATGGTTCTGGTGTGGAGTTATCTATCCAAGGGCAACATGGGGCATACGCTGGTCATGGTGGCAATCAACAGCCTCACCATGCTGATACTCTACGGTTTGCTTGCGGGTTTCCTGTTGGGTATAGCCGATATGCCCGTAGCCTGGCAGACCATTTTCTTCTCCATAGGTATATACATCGGACTTCCACTTCTTGTGGGTTATATATCAAGGGACAGGCTAATCAGAAAGAAGGGGATGCGGTGGTTCGAAACACAGTTCGCACCCTCCCTCAAGTACATCTCCATGACCGCACTACTCCTCACCTTGATCCTGCTCTTCTCTTTCCAGGGAAAGGTGATACTTGAACAGCCCGCCATAATAGGCATGATAGCACTGCCACTCTACATACAGGTGATGCTGATATTCTTCATTACCTACGGACTCGCAAAGTTCATCGGCCTTCCCTACGAAGACGCCGCTCCGTCGGCACAGATAGGGGCGTCCAATCACTTCGAGGTTGCCATCGCCGTAGCCGCCATGCTCTACGGTATAGACTCGGGAGCTGCCCTGGCGACGGTAGTGGGAGTTCTCATAGAGGTGCCGGTCATGCTGTCCCTGGTTTACTTCTGTAAACGTACGCGACACTGGTTCCCCCAGTCGGGCGAGACGGGGTTGATCGGATGAAAACCCTACTGATATCGGATATACACGGCAATCTTGAAGCCCTTGAAAAGGTTTTATCGGTGGAGAGCTGGAACGTAATTTTTTGTATGGGCGACCTGGTGGATTACGGCCCTTCGCCGGAGGAATGTGTAAGCCTTTTGAAATGTAAAGCTGACGTTACGGTACGCGGCAACCACGATAACGCGGTATCCTTCGGTATGGACTGCGGATGCAGTTACGAGATAAAGGAGCTTTCACAAGAGGTCAGAAAGTATACCTCTAAAGTAATGTCTACCGAGAACGTCGAATATTTGGGTTCGTTACCCATCGGGGCGAGTACAAAAAACACGTTCATAACCCATGCATCCCGGGGCGATCTTTTCGGGTATCTTAGGCCCGATACACCCGTTGAAGTGTTCGACGTATTCAACGATCTTGAAGAATCTGTTGTGTTCATTGGCCACACCCATATACCCATGGATAGGCATGTAAAAGGTAGGCGATATATCAACCCCGGCAGCCTGGGTCAACCCAGGGACGGTGATTGGAGGGGTGCTTACGCATTTTTCGAAGATGAGGAACTGTACTTCGATCGGGTGGGATACGACATAGACACCACCGTGGAGAAGATGAAGAACGCGGGCCTGCCTTCCAGGGCAGTCAGGATATTGCGGGAAGGTAAGGTCGTGCCTTGAGCATTTACATTATTTTGAACATATTAAAGGAAATAGGAGATTAAAAACATATTACGGTTTATCAGTCAATATCACTTCGCAACGTTTCAATATCTCTTCGGGTATATCGTCATTTGCATCGATGAAATTCACCAATTCCCGACGTATGTCTTCCATGTGGACATCACGCCTTTCCCGGTCCAATGGCCTCTCCCCCTGCAACTTCTGCCCGCCTTCGTTGAAACCCTCGGGAAAGTACCAATCCTTGAACCATGTGAATCCACGGTACAGCATCAAAAAACCCATGCGCGTTACGGGCGGGGGTACCCCGAAGTTAAGCTCTTTTCCGGTCTCCTCATCCTCGGAGTATTCTACGAACAACTTACCACCTTCGGGCAATTTCGAAGCACATAGCTCGAGCAGGTCTTTCTCAACTTCGGAGCCGAAAAATTTGTCTGCCAATGCGGACGGGTCGATGGAAAACCATTCGATCCACGGCAGGTAGTAGGGCGGTTTACCTTCGTATATACCCAGTACCATAAGAAACGATTTATGTTCTTTCGATACCACATAAAGACTGGCATATCGGTGTCCCATGATCCTGCCCTCCTTTAGTTCTCCAATTTTTAGCGTAAAACCATCGAACTCGACACCCCCGTAAAGTGTGGATATCAGATCGCTCATCTGTTCACCGCATAGTAGAGCCGGTTGTAGTGTTCAGAGTCATCTGTGTAATAGACGCGTTTTTCCTGATATAGGTCAAAATATTCTTCCAACAGTAACCCTACCTGTTCATCGGTGAGATTCCAAATGTAAAGCCCGTTTTTCTCAAGGAACAGCGAGTCCGATATCTCGACTGCACCTTCTTTTAGGTATACATCCTTAGGGTAATAGCGGTTTAATTTTACGATCACCCTCGCACCCGGCTTCAGTACACGTTTAAAATTTCTCAGTAATTCGTATGAATCCTTCGGAAGGATGTTATCTATTATGTTGAATAATATGCCTGAGTCAAAGTGGTCTTCCGGTATATCTTTCATACTTTCCACGTCGCCCTGGATGAAGCTGTACGGTATACCACAATCAACTGCATTTTTTTCGCACAATTCCACGGAGGCCGAGCTGATATCAATACCTTTCAGAAAGGAAGCGCCCTTTACGGCACATCTCAATAGCAATTTACCCGTACCGCAGCCGAAATCTATCACCCTATCTCCGGGCTCGATCATCCAGTCTAGAGCATCCTCCATCCATTCGTACGGAAGGTTTTCTTCTATTTTGAAATCCGAACGGTACTCACTGAACACATCATCCCAGTATCTTATGGTTTTTTCATACCCGTTCATATACCTCGTCCACTATCTCCCTTGACCTTCCGATGTATCTTTCGGGATCCATGACCTCGTCCAGTTCGTCCTCGGTCAATACGGCCATTATTTTCTCGTCCTCCATGAGCACTTCCTTGAGCCAGCGGTCCTGGGCCCGGGCCTTCATGGACGCCTTTCTTATCCGTTCGTGTGCCTCCTGCCTGCTCATTCCCTTGCCGGAGAGGTGTATCATCACGGCCTCCCCCATGATGAGCCCCTTGCCGAGCTCGAGATTACGTTTCATGTTCTCAGGAAATACTTCCAGGTTCCTGACCAGTGTCTCACTTTTTACCAGAATATCATCCAGAAGTACGAACATGTGGGGCAGGGTGATACGCTCCGAGGACGAATTAGTAAGATCGCGTTCGTGCCACAGGATATTGTTGTCGAAAGAGGGAACCACAAAACCTCTCAGCGTCCTGGCGAGACCACAGATGTTCTCCGCGGTTATGGGATTCTTCTTGTGTGCCATGGTGGAACTTCCCACCTGCTTCTCGATTTCGAAGGCCTCGGCCGCCTCCATTATCTCGGGACGTTGAAGATTTCTGATCTCCGTGGCAAATCTTTGCAGGGTGGTGGATATATTGGCCATGAGGCACATCAGCTCGATGTGTCTATCTCTTCCGACTATCTGTCCGCTCGCCTCCTCGTAACCGATACCCAGGTCTTCCATCACCAGTTGCTGTATCTTCTCGGCGTTCTCTCCGAAGGAAGCACCGGTGCCGACAGCTCCGCTCATTTTCCCCGCGACGTAACGTTTCTTACCTTCTCGGATACGCGCTATATGCCGGTTGATCTCGTTGAGATAAACGGCGAGTTTAAGCCCGAAGGTTATGGGGATACCATGTTGTGCATGGGTACGTCCCACCATTATGGTATCACGATGTTCTTTTGCACGTTCCTTGAATGCTTCCTTCAAGGAATCAAGGTCCCTTTCTATGATATCAAGACCATCCCGGATCTGCAGTGCCGTTGCGGTATCGATTATATCGTTGGAAGTGGCACCCAGATGTATGTGTCCCTCGGCATCACCACAATGGCATCCCAGTACCTTTACCAGAGCCATTATATCGTGTTTGGTATCCTCTCTTTCCACCCGCTCGACCTCACGCCAGTCAACGATATCAACGTTAGCCTTTTCAGTGATTGTATCGGCGGCTTCCTGTGGGATATTTCCCAGTTGTGCATGAGCCCTTGCCAGTGCGGCTTCCGCGTCCAGTAATCTTTGTGTATATCTTTTCTTACCAAATACATTCTTCATCTCGGGGCGACCGTATCTGTAGTCAAGGGGGCATAGGGACATGTACGAACCTCTACTCTATTCCCAGGGCCGCATTCGTGGCCTCTATACTCTTCATATTGTCCTCTTCCATCTCGGTCATGGCTCTGATGGCATCGATGTTCTCGGGAACTATATCGCTTTCCTGGTGTATCGCCTGGTAGTAATAAAGGGTACCTTCCTTTACCTGGGTACCGTCCTTCCATATGGCAATTTCGTTCAGATCGCCTCTGAGATTCCCCCTGTCCTTGGCCCACTCCATTATCTTTGCAGTAGAATCAACACCCTGGGACGCTTCGAAAAATCTTACCCTGGGCGTATTCTTCCATAGGTTTAGTATATGTTTGGTACTGACATCTTCCTTCAAATCGACTATCACACTATGAAGATGCATCAGCGTAGTCGGTACTTTAACGGCAGTAGTTTGTATGTTGATTTCGGGAACAACGCTCTGTACATCAGGGCCGTGATGTGATGGTATATTCAGTACGGGATTGATGGAATTGATAGGTCCTCTCTTTGTGTCCCATGGGTCCGCACTTCTTCTTATCATCACCGCTGTAACTCTTTCCATACCCAAGTTTTTGTGTATTGGATACAGTGTTCTGAGCAGACCGGTGGTATTACATGAAACCACCCTTACGTAATCCGCCCCGTAGGCTTCGCTGTAATTGGCCATGGAATTGAAGGACAGACCTGTAAGCTCGTGTTTTTCTCCGCCCTGCCAGATGGCCTTTACTCCCGCCTTTTCGTATACCGGTTTGTAACCTGCCTTTTTCGGGGTGCAGTCGACTATTATATCCGCAGCCTTCAAAAGGTCGTCTAGCATTCCTGCAACGTAGATCCTTTTTTCCTTAAAGGCATCGAGATAATCCTTTGATGCAGCGTAAAAAGGATACCCCAGTTCGTTCGCCATCTCTGCCTCATAGGTGGGACTTCTTTTAGCAACGCCGATTACTTCCATATCGTCCTGCTGGTTCACAGCATCGGCTATCCTCTTGCCCACGGTTCCATATCCGTTTATTCCTACTTTTACCGACATTTTTTATTCCCCTGAATGGTAGGAAACGGATTGCTTAATAAGAATATTACGGTCAGATGAATTTTTCCAATTCACTCTTCAAATCTTTTTTTGGTAAAGCGCCCATGATGCGGTCTGCCTCTTTTCCGTCCTTGAATATCACCAATGTGGGTATCGAGCTGATACCGAAGGCACCGCTGGTGTTCTTGTTCTCATCGACGTTTAACTTCCCGAATGCTACCTTTCCCTGCATCTCTTTAGCCAATTGTTCAAGAACGGGTTCTACCATTTTACACGGGCCGCACCATGACGCCCAAAAGTCTATGACTGTCGTTTGGTACTTATTCACAAATTCGTCCATATTCTCATCACTTACCTTTACCGGTTTGTCGGGCCATTCTTCTTCCATTTTATACACCTTGGTTTTGCATTTATATAACATAAACGTATTGGCAAGTTGTAAATAAACTTTTCCTGTGTTAAAATGCTGTTAAAGGGGAAAGGATTTCCGTATAATACATAAGGAAAAATCAACAACCAAGCTTAATCCCTTACGTCCCTTGAAAGAGGGCCGTGATCGGGGTTCAGTTCGGAATTACTCACTAACTTAGTAATTCCAAACGCTCAAAGAATTCACTAACCGTGAATCCTTTTCGTGAAAATCCCGATGCAACAAGAGGGCCGCGATCGGGGTTCAGTTCGGAATTACTCACTAACTTAGTAATTCCAAACGCTCAAAGAATTCACTAACCGTGAATCCTTTTCGTGAAAATCCCGATG
>JAFDTZ010000165.1 GCA_019594305.1 Thermoplasmata archaeon | reverse complement strand
GTATAAACAGGCTCTCCGGGTGTTGTTACATGGATGTTGCACTCAACTGCACCGTCAACGTCGCATGAGATGTCTCCGATAACCTTTAGTTTTCTTTCGTCCGTTTCATACAATTGTTGTAATCTATCCTTAGTTACCAGACGCGGATACTGGTTGTCCCAGAAAATGCAGTTCATAAGAACGGTCATGTATGGTAGATACCTTGAGAAAACAGAGTGGTATTTGCCTGGACTATCGTAGTACTCATTGAGTACGAAAGGGCTTCCGGATCGGTTAGGTCGGACCATATGTTCTTCCCTGAACACCACTTTATATATGATATCGGGTTCCGGATTTAGTGTGAAGATATCTTCCGGTTCTATCTCCGCATGTGGCAAAATATCCAAAAGCTCCCGGGCCCTTCTTGATACGTGACCATAGCCGGCGAAACCTACTACAAGTGGTTTTATCTCATCCGGTAGCCCCTGTTGTGTGATATCCTGTGCCAGCTTTTTCAACGCCACCCGCACTTCCTTCATACCGTTATAGTCCACCGTCTTTTTTATTGATGCAAAAGGAGTTGTAACCCCCTCATATTCCAGACGTTTACCCAGGGCCCAAAGGGAATCCACCATCCCGGCGTAGCCTGCATAATTACCGAAGAAGACAAGTCTTTTTCCTTCACCGTTGGATATTACTTCGTAGTCTATAAGGTTACACTGATTAGCTATAAGCTCCCATAGTGTAGGCATATTGTGTTCCTGGCCTTTTATCGTATGTGAAAAACAGAGCAACGTCTTTCCGAGTCCAAAATATCTGGGCGGTATCTCTTTTATGCCGAATATTATGTTACAATCATCTAAGTTTTTGGTTATCACTGCACCGAAATCTTCGTACTCCTGGTCAGAGAATGCTCTGATGCCGGATGATTCCACATAAACATCAATACCCTTAGAGATCAATTCGCCCACCTGAGCCGGTGTAAACGGCGCTCTGGCCTCCCACCTGTTCTTGTCTTCTTTTCTTATAGCTATACTTACCATGAGGGTACACCGGTCGGTCATTAAATGTTTTCATATTTAATGGTATCTGAAATTGTTATTGTATTTTGGCGCTTTTAGACCCTAAATTGTTTTATACATGGAGGGGGGTAAAAGGATAAATGGACACCTTCGCACATATAGTGATCCCCCTCCTTGTGCTCCTTGCACTAAGGGTCGATACAAGAAAAGCACTTATAATGATTCCACTTGCAGTTATGCCTGACCTTGATCTCTTCTTCAGGGCCCACAGGCTTCTCTTTCACAATGTGTTCGTACTTGTACTGTTACCCATGCTCTTCGGTATCTATATCTATTATTACCACAGAAAATATTTTCCCTATGCATGGATAGGCATATTCTATCTATGTGCCCATCTAGTCCTGGACCTGAGTGAAGGTATAGCCCTTTTCTACCCTTTGACCACTGATTTCTATGCTATACAGGCCTCCATGGTTTTCGCTTTCTGGAACGGAATACCCTATCCTTCATTCCGCTTTCTTTTCGATATAATCCCAGCGGAGAGAACCGTTTCCATAGGGGAAGGTTTAGGTCCCGGTGAAGCAGCCACACGTTACGAGTCGGTTTCCGACGTATCCACCGGTTTATTTTTCACAATGATCGTGGCCGCCTTGATGTATTTTGAAAGAAGCCAACGTTTCTTGATAATAGTAAAAGAATTGATCATCGAGATCATAATCGTCTTCAAAGAGCGGCTTCTATCGCTCATTGGCAGGTAAAACAATGAAAAATCTTTCACAATCTATACCGATTATTTAACACGGGCCATTCTCGGTGCCTCTGATTCCTTCTAACGGTCGATACGGTCGGTGACTTATTTTAGATATCTTTTTAGTACGTCTTCGTATCTTCTAGCTATAATATCCCAGTCGTAACCATCGACCGATGATATGTCTACATTTGCCGATAGTGCCTCTTCCAATCTCATAATAAATTCATGTCTATCATGGTATGTAAATACCCCTCTACCGTCTCCGAATTCCTCTTCTATCACCGGCATGTTCCTGCTGAGAACCGGTAGGGCACAGGCTAAGTACGAAAGGACCTTGCCACCCATTGTAAGCCTGTTCATGTCCCAAGGTTTTCTGGGGTTCAACCCTACGTCCATAGCGCTTATGTAGGGTGCAAGTTCATGATAGGGTATGCGTCCTGTGAATACCACCCTCTCTTCCAACCTCATCCTTTTTACTTTTGATCTCAACTTCTCGGCATATCCTGTATGAAGGCTAGGTCCCACAATGATGAGCGATGCTTTGGGGTACTTTCGTATTATCGTGGGAAATAAATCTATTACAAAGTCTAGGTCTATCCAAGATTCAAGTGACCCGACGTATCCAAGTACGGGATAGCTCAATCCAAACCTCCGGCGAATGCCTTCGGGGTCAACAGGGTGCATCACATCAGTATCTAAACCGTTTGGTATGACTTCCACAGGTGTTGATATCTTGTTTGTAAGGTATTCTTTGAACTTGGAGGTGGTTGTTAAAACACAAGAGGCACGTTTAAGATTAACATCGCAAATCATAGAAACCGTATGCCGAACGATATCTTTCATAGGTGGTGAAAAGTACGAAGCTGCACTCTCGGAAAACAGGTCCATGTAGTCTACTACAGTTGGACAGCTTTGTAGTCCTGCCACAAACCCGGGCAGTATGTTGGCCGAAAGTATTAGGTCATAATCATCCGATATACGATTTATTTTACTTCCGTGGGGGATGAATCTACGTAAGTAGTATGACCTAACATCTTGTATACACCCTTTGTCCATGGGTATAAGATTACATCTGGTTTCACGGAGTTCTTCGGGGAATAACCTAAAATGGCATACGTCCACGTGGTGACGAAGTGCAATGCGGTCGAAAACAAAATTCAAGCGGTTTGGTACAGGATGCCCCGTCCAATCTGTGGTCGGGATGACGAGGAGTTTCATTTTTATCCCTCTTTACGGCCGATAATTTGCCTTGAACCATGCTACAGTATCGGCTATTCCATTTTCTATCTCTACCTTAGGTTTGTATCCCAGTATATCAACTGCACGTGATATGTCGCAGTAACTTCTGAATATCTCGCCCGCCCTGGGCTCGGTGTATATGGCATCGGGAACACTAATACCTTCTTCACAGAGACACCTTCTTATCAATCCGTATAGTTGGTTTACAGTGGTCTCCCTGCCTGTCCCCAACTGAAACAGTTCAAATGTCGACGGTAATTCACGAGTGAGTGATAGATATATTGCATTGGATATGTCATCAGTGTGAACGAAATCCCTTGTCTGCTCACCGTTTCCAAATATAATGGGTTTTTCTCCATCGAGTATCTGTTTGATGAATAATGCGACAGCAGAGCCCTTGTGCCATGAGTTCGGCCCGTATACGTTTGAGAAACGCAGTGCAACGGTATCAAGACCGTGGCAGCCTGCGTATGCACTACAGTAGCCTTCCCCCGCTAGCTTGCTAGCACCATAGGGTGAGAGAGGTTCGGGTATCTTCGACTCGTTAATCGGTTGCTCCTGATCTCCCAGTGGAGCGGCTGAGGATGCAAAAACAAATCTTTTTATCTTCTCTTGAAGAGCGGTATCAAGTAGATTAATTG
>JAFDTZ010000168.1 GCA_019594305.1 Thermoplasmata archaeon | reverse complement strand
TCATATATGCCTACATGGAATCTACTGTCATGTTCCAAGGTTTGATCGAGAAGCTCTTTTACCATTACGCGTCCCCAGTTATCGGTGGAAATGGTGTAACCCAACTTTTTGAGTAGAGAGTAGTGGTTCGGATTGACCAAGTAGAATACAATATACTCTCTATCGGCTGCAGCTTCCAATGCGTTTATAATCGCGGTGAGTGTTTCCTCGTCCTTAGCTGCTATTTCACCGCAGTCCAGCTGCTTTCTCCGTTTTCTGTACATCGCATATCCTATCACATCACCTTCTCTACATGCGATATTTACAGTATCGTTGTCCGGCCATCCCCGGGCTTCGGCCATCCTCCAGTATTCATCTTCCCTCACCACCAAGCCGGTGAGGCCGTCAACACTCTTGGAGTATTGTGAAAGTAAATCGCTGGGATCCGGGTCACCTCTGAATTCGACTTCCGTTGTTTTCGGTCGTAATTTTTTGAATGCTGTGGGATAAACGTGAATATCCTTGTAACCTAGTTTTCTGTATAATTTATAGCCGACCAGTGAACTTGAAGTCATAAGAAAAGAAAAGGGTACACCTTCTTCGACCATGATCCCATGGGCTTTCTCCATGAGCTTCCTGGCCACCCCCTTTCTAGAGGCGGAGGGCCTCGTACAAACATTCCTTATTCCACCGACCTTTACTATACCTGTTTTAGTTTTTAATCTGGGGTAAAGTAACCCTACGGTGCCGAGCACCTTACCACCTTCCATAGCGTACAGTTCACCGCCCCACTGAGGAAGCCTTGAGTCCGCTTCTACCATGTTACTGATATGTTCCCTTGAGTAAGCGTGGTCGAAACATGCAAGAGTGAGTTCGGACAGCTGATCGTCGTCTATTTCTTCGTACGTTAATATTTCCATTATCGAAGGGAATGTAAGACGGGTATAAAAATTCATACGGGATAACTTCCCAAAGATTATTATCTATCTAAAACAGATGTGCCTAAATGACATCAGTTTACTTCGCCGGTCTATCTTCATCTACGAAAGAAGATAACTTTCTTCAGAGGATAAAAAGACTATTTGAGTATGCGGGAGAGGGCATAGAGTACGATAGTGGTCTTGTGGCCGTTAAACTACATTTCGGTGAACTGGGCATCGATACGTACATGAGGCCCGTGAGAGTTCGACCCATCGCGGAGGCGATCAAAAAGGCGGGAGGCAAACCCTTCCTTGCAGATTCCAATACCCTCTACAGAGGAAGCAGAGGGAATGCAGTGGACCATCATATAACCGCGGCCCGCAACGGCTGGCTCATGCCGGCGGTGGATGCCCCGGTGATAATAGCCGACGGTCTCCACGGCCATGAGTTCCGCACACAGAAGATAAGCGGCAAGTACTTCAAAGAGGTGAAGATAGGCTCAGGTTTCTACCATGCGGATGCCATAGTGGGAGTAACCCACTTCAAGGGTCACGGTATGACCGGTTTCGGGGGCACACTTAAAAACCTCGGGATGGGCTGCGCGTCTCGAGCGGGCAAACTGATGATGCACTTCAACGTTAAGCCTGTGGTGGATACCGAAAAATGCATAGGTTGCGGAAAGTGCGCCACGTGGTGCCCGGTGGACGCCATCGAGGTGGAGGAGTACGCAAGTATCGATCTCGACAGGTGCATAGGCTGCGGCGAGTGCAGGATAGTCTGTCCTGAAGGAGCTGTGAAGGTGAAGGATTCATCTAGCAATGACGAGTTACAGGAGAAGATGGCGGAGTTCGCCCACGGCGCATTGATAGGTAAATACGATAAGTCGATTTTCTATAATTTCGTAATGGATGTTACTCCGGAATGCGACTGTCCCCCATGGCGTAAGGGGCCGCTTGTGGCAGATATCGGCGTGCTGGCATCCCGGGACCCGGTTGCAGTAGACCAGGCGGCCTTCGACCTTGTTAAAGACGCCGTCGGTGAAGAACAGGCTGCGGGTGAAGATAAATTCCACGCCGTTCACGGTGTCCATGGAAGCATACAGCTTCGACACGCCGAAAGTTTGGGGATGGGTGAGCGAAAGTACAAACTGGTGGACATTACAAAAGGGTGATCACCAATACCTAAATTGTTTCTTAGATGCTATCAGGTAGAACAATGCAAGGAGACCGGCTATGAAGGCAAAGAGATGACCGTTGAGGAAGTCGAAGAGCATACCTATAGATATGATGAAGAATGCACCTCCCCATGCAGTTCTCTTCATCATTAACACACCCGCGGCAACACCTAACTTTGAGATTCCGAGTAAAAAGTATATCGTACCGAGGACCAGAGGACTCAAAGCAGTTATCATAGGATCATCATCGATGGCTGGCAGGTTATTACCTTCCATGTAATTCAGTGCCATGATAAATGACATCAGGGCTAATAGTAGGATGTAAATACCGAGAATTGTTATGCCGAGGGGTCTTTTCTTCCGGCCCATTGCATGGGCAATGAAAACTGCTTTTTTATACTTTTCTGATATGGTGGAATCCGACTTTCATGTCATCGTCTGGTTTTTGCCTTCTTGGTATGGAACGCCACAACTACTATCATAACGACGATAGCTAATGTAACGAAATAAAAACATGTGATTTCCTTGTCTTCATTGTTAAGTGATTCATCGATAACCGCAGGTTCTACCTCTATTCTAACAGATTCTTCCCGTGCCCATATCAAATATGATCCAGGATCATATAAGGTTCGTGTCCACGATTCAGAAGCCGTTTCGTTGGCCGGGATGACGAGTGTATATGTCGGTGGAGGTGCCGGATCGGCATCATATGTAGTTATGGTTTGGGCTAAAAGGCGGGAACTCCATGGCCCCGAAACATAAACACCAAGGTAGGTTGTATCATTTGTTGGATTTTCCGCAATCGCGGTTATGTTCACCTCTAAAGGAGCCTCGCCTGAGGTGGGGGTTACCGTTAATGTTATGTTTTTTGGTGGGGGGGGTGGTGGCGGTGGAGTTTTCGAGTAATAGATACGAATACTTACGGTGGATTGCGCAGGTAATAACTGGCCTTCCAATTTAGCTGTAATTCTAGCTTCATAGGTTCCCTCCAAATCTGTAGTTTCTGAACCAGGGATAGTAACACTAAACATTCTCGCTTTCAAATCAACATCTGTGGTGGTGTAAACTGGTACACCTTCATCTATTAAAGATGCCTCAACGATGTAATCATCTGTTTCACGTAAACTTCGGGCTACCCTGAGAGGATACTCTTTAACAAATCTTGCACTTGCAGACATTGTTATCGAATCCCTTTGGTCAACATCTCTCGGAGCTGTCAAAGAGCCCAAATCAAGCCTTACCAAAGCAAGTTTATCTCTCCAGTAATCGTCAGCCCACGGATAGCCGTCCTCTTCACCCCACCGTGTGAACTCGGTTACACGGTTATCGGGGTCGTGCAACGTTAAGTAGAACGGTCCCTGGGTTATCCAGAAATGACCATATTCGTCGTAGAAAGCTCGCATCGCCTGTATATCGTCTCCGTCGTCACCCGGTTCTAGCGGTATGGGACTGTTTCTTCCGGCCTGAAGGTAAGGCGGTACGAACTGTGCATCCGCC
>JAFDTZ010000124.1 GCA_019594305.1 Thermoplasmata archaeon | reverse complement strand
CAGCAAAGAGATACACGGCGGTTTGGATTTCTATCTGAGTGATCACGGAGTTGCAAAAAAATTATCAAAGGAGATATCCAATGTTTTTGGCGGTAAGGTGATATCTTCATCGAGTCTTGCGGGAAGGAAGGACGGCAAAAACATCTATAAGATGACCTACTCGGTGAGACTTCCCTCTTACGAAAGAGGGGACTTTTTTTACCTGGAAGATGAACTATACAGAGTCATCGAAATAGGCACATCAAGCGGTCATGTTACATTGACCCATGTAGAAACGAGCAGGAAAGTTTCCATGGAACGTCGGGAACTGGAAGATGTAGAGGTTATGGGCGGTGATGAACTTATCAAGGAAGCGGTGCGGGTTTCGGAGACCGAGAAAGAGATTAAGGTTCTCGATCCCGATACTTACAGGACGGTAACGATACTGAAACCCGAAGGCTTTAAAAGTGAGGGGGACTATGTGAAGGTGGTAAAAACAAGAGATAGATTACTATTACTTCCTGTAATGGATGATTGACAAAGTTTATAGTAAAGATATTTCAATATCGGTGTGTATTTAAATGAAAGGAAATAACAGTATCATACTACATTCAACATGGTTCGGGAGCTTCCTATTGGAAGAAGAAAAGGTAATAGAACACAAATTATTCCCAAAGGATCCCGAAGAACTAGCTATTAGAAGGCTCCAACGTAAAAAAGGAGATATACTGGCTGAAGAGAGAGAGCTAGCTAGTTCTATCGAAGGGAAGTTGTATGTTGCATCGTCTAGATTGGTCGAGCTGGGTGAACTCGTGGTAGTAGATGTACCCGACATATTACCAGAGGAGTATTCTTTCGATGATAAATTACTTCACGAAATGCTTCAAATCGTAGCAAAAAGTGAACTAAAATCTCCGGCTGGTTCCGGAGTGCACATCGCCAAGGCAATAAACACTATACAGGATATAAACGAAACTGTCAATATCCTTACCGAGCGGCTACGTGATTGGTACTCGTTACACTTTCCCGAGTTAAATGAAAAAGTTTCAGACGAAGATTTCTTACGATTGATATCCACGTTAGGTGAGAGAGAAAGGATAATAAGTGAAACTGATATTGATATCATCTCTGTGGGAAGCGATGTATCTGAGAAGGAGCTAAATTTTTATCGAGAATTTGCAGACATGATACTCAAACAAAGGGAGTTCCGTATGGATCTAGCGGAGTACCTAGAGATGGAGATGGAGAGGGAAGCACCTTCATTGACAGTTCTCGTGGGACCGAAGCTTGGTGCTGAACTCATAGCCCAGGCAGGATCTTTAGAAAAACTAGCTATGATGCCCTCCAGCACCATACAGTTGTTGGGCGCGGAAAAGTCACTTTTCAGACATCTGGAAAAGGGTACTCCGCCTCCTAAGCACGGCTACATACTACAGCACCCTTATGTACACAGGGCAGACCCTAGCCATCGTGGTAAGGTATCAAGATTATTAGCCAATAAAATAGCGATAGCCGCTAGGGTCGACAACTTCGGCGGTGACTTCGTGGGAAATCGGTTGAAAGAGGAGATCAAAGAAAAGTTGAAAGTTATAGAGGATAAAAAATAAGAGAAAAGGTTTTATCTAACTCCACCCGACATATCCATGCCGAGTGAGACATTTGCACCTGTTCTTTGTCTGTAGTAAATTGGATCCCGTTGATCTGTTACTTGTTTCACCTCTCCCGAGGATGTTTCCCTGGGCCATATCCTTGAGATGTGGTCAACTCTGATGTAGACCTCTTCGAGATTTATCTTGGTCCAATATATAAATCCGTATTTTTTGTCTACAACGTCCTCTCTATTCGATTCGATTTCCTGCCAATCTATCTCGTCAGCTATTGTTTCATATACATCCCGTAATATCAACGTATTCTTGTCTAAATCCAATAGTTTACCCCTGAAAGCCATACCGTCGTCCATAACTACCAGGATAAATTTACCTTTCAATTCCTTCAATTTCTTTTCCAACAAGCTCCCGAGCATATATATTACCTCACTATTGTATATGGTATGAGCTTGTATTAATATTTTTACTTTTCTTCCAAGGCAGAACTAGCAGTGACATGAATGGATTTCAGCTTACCTTCTAGAACATTCAGTCTTACCTTTAAACTAGCATTTTCTTCCTTTAATTCGTCAAAACGTTTACGTAGGAGTTCGTTGGGCCCTGAAGATACGCCTTTATTCTCTTTAGAAGATTTTTCCACTTTCTCGGCAGGAAAACCCTTTAAATAGTAAGATACCTTTACCTGTACCTCTACCATATTGTCCAATTGTACATCGTAATAAACGCTTTTACCACCAATTTTTAGTATGTTCCTGTGAAGTTCCTTATCCCCCGTGATCAGAATATCTTCTTTTTTCATTATTTCTACAATCTCAAGGTCCAAGACACCTTTATGATCTTCGTTTATGTCGATTATTACCGCATCGGTGTGAATCCGTTTTACCTCCCCCCTTACATGCGTAGGTATATTTTCATCCAATATTATTTTCATATCAAAGATAACTCCCATATTTTAATGAATTCATTGCCATGTTATGTTAAACTCTATATATTCCGCACCTTCGACGGGGCAGGCGGTGTGTTCAACAGTACCATCCAACCCCAGCATCTCAAGGTCGATCTCTAGGCTTCCCTGGAAGTAGCTGCAGACATTATGGTTATCCGGAAAACCGTGATACCTTATCATCGCTCTGTTATCATGGCATTCTACCAATTCGATTCCCCCGAAATCATATACCTGGTTCCATCCGCTTTCTGCTTTGTTTATCAATTCTTTAAACCCAGCTGCCCTTAAGAGGTAATCATAATAACCAAGGTTTTTTGCAATTTGTTTTCCTATATCTCTGGCTCTTGGTATGTCATTTTTTTGGTCACCGTACAGTTCTTCAACAACTTCAAAATAGTCCAGCAGGAGGTCGTATTCATAAAATTCATTTTCTTTGAATTCCTTTTTGATCTCCCCGCGTTTCTCCTCTATTCGCCCTAATAATTGCTCAACTCCGAGTATGCCCTTCCTAGACTTCACATAGTCGATAACGTTCAATATATGAGTCCCTCTTACATGACGAACCATGTAACACATACTTAATACACAATATTTAAAAATATCCCCTAATGCTACAAAATTCTTTTCAAAGGCTTGCTCAAATGCCTTCTAGCTACCACAGGCACTTCGTACCATCCTTCCTTGATGTCCCTATCAAGGATCTCAACACGAGCCTCTTCTTCATCTGCCTTTGAACGACACCTTTTGCAGCGGTATCCCGCATCCTTTCCCATGGAGGACATGCTCTTTCCGCAATGGGGGCATACTGGGTTCCCTTTCTTTACAAAAATATTCTCCAAACCATTTACCTTCATCTTCTCTATGTTGAGTGTGATAGGCTTCTCCCTTATTCCACCCCATAACTCTATTTTATCACCCACAACGAGCTTTTTTATAGTATCTCTGAATCCTTTGGTTGGCTCGTATGCCGCAGCGGTTACCTTTGAATCATCCTCAGATACCTCAAAAAACACATGACCCCCGGGGATCACATAGGGCGGTGAAGAGACAACACCGATTATATGGGCTGAGAGATATGGCTCCAATCCTTGTATGCTCAAATTCTTAATGTGATCGTCCGTCCCCTGATTGGTTAGGAAGGTTAACCATCTATTCGGTTTTTCATTTTTGATAGTATCAAGTGCGAGATGCAGTTCCGAGGTTTGTTCACCCCTTATACCGTAAAGAACGGGGCAAGGTGAGTTGGGAGCAACTGCCTGTTTTTTCTCTGCGTGGTCATAGGTGTCGAATGTTTTTTCTGTGGCCGCATCTAAGGTTTTTACCTCTTCATTATCGATAAGTCTCTCTTTACCCCAAAGAGTCGGGTCCCTATATGCAATCAGTTCGTAGGTATGGTCTTCCGGTATCCAAGCAAGGGCAGAAGCGGCCCCTATCAAACCCCTTCCATTTCCGGCATACCAATTATCCAAGTCTAATTCGTTTATTATGCTTTTAACATATTTCAAGTCAAGTAATTCGGAAACACCTTTTTCATAGAGTTTACGGGGCGGACGTACATTACCTACTATCAATCCGGGGTCGGTACCTTCTTTTTCCATCTCAGCCCATTTTTTTATGATTTTTTTTGACCTCTCCAATATTCGGCCTTTGATATCCGGGTCTCCGGACCATATTCCGATATCTTCATCTATACTGCCGACGACTTCTTTCTTTTCTAAACCCTTCCCTATTTCGATAACCACCGCCCCGTTACCTCTTGTTTTCCAAGGAATGTTTGGATTTAACCTTACAAGTTTGGGATAGGAAAGCAATTTATATTCATGGAATTCTTTGATCAGTTCTGTAGCTAGAAATGTAGTGCACATACCATCCTTTGAGTCGGTGTCGTCTAAAGCGATGTACATGTTCTACTGTATCCTGCCGCAGTCCATACATCTCATAAGTGCGCCACCGGCAGGCTCCAACTGACCGTCACAATTTTCGCAAGAGTTTATTTGGATATTATCCTGCTCAATGTTTTCGTTTGGTGGCGCTCCCCTAGGTTCGTGATGTATCCGCAGATGCTCCCTTATATATCTGTCGATGTGTTTTGGTTCCGGCGAACCCGTTACCGTTGTGTTAGCAACACGGTCGAGATAGCGCTGCCTGGGATCGCCCCGTGTAGCCAATCCTACTATCATATCAAGGAATACTAACAATCCATGTATCTTGCTAAAATTACGTATGATAGTTTCGTAAAGGCTCAGCCCACTTTTTAGCCCCTCTACCTTAAGGTCCAATAGGAGTTTTCCGAAGGTTTGGCGATTGTTGTACTCGCATATGGCGGAGTAGAAGACCTGTATTATCCCAGCGAAAACGGGGAAATTGACCAATAATGAAGGCATAAATCTTATACCTAGCAACCATATAATTATATATGCTGCGATGGAGGAAAGAAACAGGTCTATAAAGAAGGCGATTATCCTTTTTATCCAGTGTTTTTGCAACGGACGGTTGTTGTGAATCAGATCAAATCCGGTTACCATTTTTACCACTTTTCCTATTGCTCATCAGACTGCCCATCAATCATCATATGTCAGATTTGGATTCTTCATCATCGAGCATACCTCTAGTACAAGAGAGAGTAATAATATTTTGCCCTCTTAAGGTTTTATTACCGATGTCCGAGTTAGACGGTTGTTTACCACAAACTATCGGAGGATTTTCAACCGTCGGTTGCTTCCATTCCCTATGGAATACAACGTAACATACAGTGATCAATGATTTTAGCTTAAATCCAGAATGGGGGATAACATTTATATATAGATATTAGGTTTATTCCTTATATTAATCATATAAAATGAAATAACGGAGAGATAAAATGAGAACAGAAAAGATTTTGGTTTTGGTCATGGTAGTGATGCTCTTTACGACCGGTCTTGCTCTGGTTGCAAGCGGTATGTCGGACGAACGGCTATCTGACCCGACGATAAGACAATATGTTGAACGTGACCCTATTTTCATCGATGGTAACGATGATCTAGAGCAACAAGCAGCCGACGAAGGCTGGCCCGGTGACGGGAGCGAAGGAGATCCGTATATCATCGAGGGCTACGAGATCGATGCAGATGGTGTGAACAGGTGTATACACGTTCAGAACACGAACTTGCATTTGGTGATACGAGATAACTTACTCTACGGGACTGCAGGCTTTTTACCCACGGGAGTACATCTCACCAGTTCATTGAACGTAGAAGTAACGGGAAATGACATAGACAGCATGTACGGTATCAGGCTTACGCAGGAATCGAATTTCAACAATGTATCGCACAACGAAATCACGGGCAATTTCGGTATAGAGATAGACTACTGTCTGGGTGTTAGGCTGTGGTACAATGGCATGACCGTTAT
>JAFDTZ010000162.1 GCA_019594305.1 Thermoplasmata archaeon | reverse complement strand
CCCCGGCCGGTCTTCTACTCGGAATATCTCGCTACACTCGATATCCCAAGTGTTCGCCAATTGTTCCACAATTGACTCGTGAAACAAATCCCGGCCTAAAATAAAAAAATATAAACGCCCCGGCCGGGATTTGAACCCGAGTCGTGGCCTCGACAGGGCCACATGATGGGCCACTACACTACCAGGGCATATAGAAGGTAAATGGCAAATATGACACCCTATTAAAATATTGCTGTTTGTGAATTGCCAAAAGTATAAAAAAGAATTAGTCTTTCAACTGATAAGATGAAAAATGCATATTTACGTTTAGCTAGACCGTTAAACTGCATTCTAGCATCGGTTAGTATACCTATAGTGATGGTAACTTTATACGGATTGGAAACTCCGTCGATAGGAAGAACCGCAGTCACCATAATCGGTATGCTAGTTGTATCATTCTTCACTGCCGGTGGAAACTCTCTTAACGACTACTTTGACAGGGAAGTAGATCGAATTAATCACCCGGAAAGACCTATTCCATCGAAAGATATATCTCCCGAATCCGTACTAAAATATTCTTATGCTCTGTTCATAATATCAATAGCTCTTTCATTATTACTTCCATATTTCCTCCCCCAGATAATCGTCTTAGTAAGTGTGGTGATAATGGTAGAATATGAATTAAAACTAAAGAAGAAAGGGCTGGTAGGTAATGCATCCATCGCATGGCTGACGGGAGCTCTATTTGTTTTTGCCGGGGCAATATATGGAAGTATCGAAGTACCCTTGGTGCTGGGAATATTGGCGTTTTTAGTTACATTAGGCAGAGAGATAGCAAAGGATATTCAGGATATCAAAGGTGACCTAAAACGGAATACTTTTCCAATGAAAGTAGGTGTAAAACGTGCAAAATATTTTGCAGCATTTTTTATCATAGCCGCAGTGACGATCTCGCCTTATCCTTATCATCAGGGAATTTTTTCGTCCACTTACCTTTTCATCGTAATACTAGCCGATATAATCTTTATTTACTCATTATCCGTCTTTAAGAATCCAAAAAGAACGCAAAAGTTCATAAAGTTGGGTATGATGGTCGCATTAATAGCCTTTCTTTCAGGAGGTATATTATGAAAGTTATGGATTACATAATGGATAAATTGAAAAACGAAAAGGTGCATATGGGCCTGATAGATCCCTATGAGCAGAGTCCTGACGTCGCAGGAGAACTAGCTTATGTTTTAGAAGCCGCAGGTAGCGATGCAATCATGGTAGGCGGTTCGACGGGTGTAGAACAAAAAAATGTTGACTACACTGTTAAGGCGATTAAAAAAAGGGTGAAAATACCAGTTATACTTTTTCCAACTGATGCCAGGTCTATAACACCTGCTGCGGATGCAATATACTTTATGAGCATGCTGAATTCTCTAGACATAAACAAGGTAGTAGGTGAGCAGATGAAAGGTGCACCCATGATTAAAAAATTGGGGCTAGAACCTCTTTCTATGGCCTACATAATTGTAGAACCCGGGATGACTGTTGGAAAGGTCGGTAATGCAGATGTAATACCAAGAGGAGAAAACCAATTAGCGGTCAACTACGCATTAGCAGCCAAATACCTCGGGATGAAACTAATATATCTGGAAGCGGGCTCAGGTGCACCGGAACCCGTACCAGTAGAGATGATCAAAGCTGTGAAAGAAGAGGTAGAGCTACCTCTTATTGTAGGCGGAGGTATACGCACACCCCAACAGGCAAAAGATATCGCAAGGGCGGGAGCCGATGTGATAGTAACAGGAACGGTGATAGAAGAATCCGATGGTGTAAAGAATAAGATAGAGGGTTTGGTATCATCGATAAAGAACTAGATAAGGTTCAAGAGGGCTTTAAAGAACCTGTCCTTGTACACGCCCAAGAATATAAATTGAATTTTTTCAAATGTCCGCCCCTAATTATTCAAATATCAGTGTTAATCATTATCGGTTATCTGACTGGATTAATGCTCTTTACATTTGATGTTAACGGTCTAATTCAGACAACAATAATATTCATCATACCGACTATACTTGCTGCAACAACATTACCTTTATTGAAGGGCTATCAGGAAGAAATAAATTTTAGACAATCTACACTGCTGGCAGTGGTATCTCTAGGAGCAATGGCTTTTTTAACAGTGATATATAAGTATTCAAGCATCGATACTAAAATATTGTTGATAACCGTGTATGCCGTACCCATATCTTTTAGGTACCTCATAATACGCGCTACATTTATTTCCCATGTATTAAAGGCGCTTCCCTATTCTATGCTTCAGTCGGTGATCGCGTTGCCTTTGATACATTTTTACTTCGACCTCAATGTATTTGATTTGATATTCTTTTCACTCATCCTGTTACTCGGTCTTACATCGGTAACTGCCCTTATAGCGGTTGTCAATATACCTTTCTTGAAAGATTTTGGTATATCTACAATGGATATGATGCGAATATCATTTCAGGTATTGAAAGGGAAGGAGGTCGGTGAAGAGCAGCTTGAAGAGGTTTTTAAAAGGACTTCGATCAAAGGAGACGTGAAATACACCGTTTTTTCATTTAAAAATGAAGCCGGGCCTAAGGCACTTTTTATAATACCTTGTTTACATCCCGGTCCGGTCAAGGGTATAGCTGGTTCCAGGTTGACAGAGATACTATCTGAAGAACTAGAGGAAGACTATGGTGACGTGTTTACCTTTCACGGCCCCTCTACTCATGTACAAAATCCGATAAAGGAAGATGACTGTAAATTACTGTCTGATGATATTAGAGCGAATATCGGGAAGTTAGATTATACCTCTACGGGTTCACCTTACAATATATCGCACCACAACATGATTGGTGGAGCACAGATATACGGTGACGGTATTCTATTGACCGCATCTTTTTCACCCCAACCGACAGAAGACATCGACTCACCGGTGGCCGAAATCATCGCTTTAAAGGCAGCGACACATGGATTTAACAAGATCGGATTGTTGGATTCCCATAATTGTGTAAAGAGAGGTGCAATGGAAGTTTACTACCCTTCCAGACGATACATAAGATTATCTGAGAATATGTCAAGATTGATGGATGGAATAAAAGATATTCCCAAAGGTATATTGTATATGGGCGTTGCGAGTAAAAAAGGCTTCAAGAAATCCAAGGGTATATCAGGTGAGGGTATAAAGGTTGCAGTTTTTGAGATAAATGGTAAAAAGAACGCATTTGTACTAATAGATGGTAACAACATGGTTCAAGGCTTAAGAGAGGCTATACAGGAAGAGATCACCGACCTAGTTGAAGATTCGGAGGTGATGACATCGGACAGTCATGAGGTAAATACTTTGACTCAGGATTATAATCCTGTAGGTGAGAACATGCCCCATGATGAGATCATCGATAATGTTCGGGAGGTTACTGAGATGGCAATCGATGACATTCAACCGGTTGAAGTTGGTGCCGACGTTGGTGAATTAAAGAACTTCTCCCTTATGGGGCCAATCGGGAGCAATCGCTTAAACGCAGTTGCTGAAACAATATATCAGATGGCTCCCTTTATCATAAGCATGAGCTTTGTAATTCAGGCCCTAGCTACTACTTTGATCATACTGATGATGTGAAAATATTTATAATCCATAACGTCCTCGGCCGAATGATTGTCTACTTCGTTCAATAGCGTGGTACACGGGAACACATTCCCGTTTCCACAAAGCTCTCACATTCGCTCAAGCCCCGTGGTGTAGTGGTCAATCATTCAGGCCTTTGGAGCCTGGGACTCCGGTTCGAATCCGGACGGGGCTATCAACT
>JAFDTZ010000113.1 GCA_019594305.1 Thermoplasmata archaeon | reverse complement strand
GCCTTCAGGGCCTACGACCCCTGCCTGGCTTGTGCTACTCATTCGGCGATGGGCGAGACACCGCTCAAGGTAACCCTGTACGATTCAAATAAACGGGAATATGGAACGTTGGAACAAGGAATGGGGGATGGACAATGAAGGTTAATCCCGACCATACTTTCTTGGAAAAGGTGGAAGAGCTCTCGGGACAATCGGTGAATGCATGTATCCGATGTGGTACTTGTTCAGCAGGATGTCCTTTCGTTAAAGAGATGGACGTTCTGCCGGAGAGAATATTCAAGAAGATAGTCCTGGGAGATAAGGAGGGGATACTCGAAAAGAACACCATGTGGATATGCGCCGCTTGTTTTACCTGCAGTGTAAGATGTCCGCGAGATATCGACATCGCAAAGATAATGGAAGCGGTGAGACAGATAGTGTTGAGAGATAACATAGATATGATAGACATCTCCAAGATCGAGAACATAGAGAATCTTCCACAGCTTGCGGTAGTGGGCTGTCTCAGAAAGGAGACCGGGTGATATTCATGGATGGTTATCTTTACTATCCCGGGTGTACATTGAAAACAAAGGCCAGCGATTACGAGGAAAGTGCCATGGCGATCATGGAGGCTTTGGGTAAACCTCTGGTAGAGATGGACAACTGGTACTGCTGCGGTGCGGTACAATCGCTGACCACCGACGATCTGATACACCAGATAGCCCCTATACGAACGATGTGCTGCGCTCAGGAACAGGGAGAAAAGGTACTGGTAACGCTATGCGACATGTGTTACAATGTACTGAAACAGGCAAACCAACGGATGAAGGACCAGCCCGATGATCTGGATACGATGAACGATTTTCTGGACGAAGATCCGGACTATTTGGGTGAAGTCGAAGTGTATCATCTGTTCGAAATACTAAGAGATATGAAGAAAGAGATAAGTAAAAAAGTTGTAAAACCACTTAACAATTTGAAGATCACGCCTTATTACGGCTGTATGCTGTTGAGACCGACGGGGATCGCCATCGACGATACCGAGGACCCGAAGATCATGGAAGAGCTATTGGGACAGATAGGTGTAGATGTTATCGACAATCCGAAGCGAACGGAGTGCTGCGGCTCATACCATACGGTCAATCGTAGCGATATAGTTGAGAAGAGAGTGGAAGATCTTGTTGCCAGGGCCGTGGAAGATGGCGCCGATGCCATAGCCCTTTCATGTCCATTATGTCAGTTCAACCTTGATTATCATCAACGCACCACAGATTATGAGATACCTATATTCTACTTGACCGAACTTATTGCACTGGCATTCGGTTTGGAAGTAGGTATGAAAAAACACTGGGTAGACCCCAAAAAGATGCTAAAAGAAAAGAATATCCTGAAGTGATATATATGCCTGAAGAGAAAGAAAAGAAGATGATAGACATTTACGTTATGGGTAGGAGATACAAGGTACCCGAAGGGCTCACCATAATGACCGCCCTGGAGTATGCGGGTTACAAGTATGTGCGCGGATGCGGCTGTAGGGGAGGTTTCTGCGGTGCGTGTTCTACTGTATATAGAAATAAAGAGGATTACAAGTTAAAAATGGACCTGGCCTGCCAGACCGCTGTTGAAGATGGCATGTTCCTTGTACAGCTTCCCTTCGTACCTTCCGTTAGGACCATGTACGAGGTAGACGAAGTAAACCCTGAAAAGGACGATAATATACTTCTGGAACATTATCCTGAGATAGCGCGATGTGTTTCGTGTAATACTTGTACAAAGGCATGTCCCCAGGACATAGAGGTAATGGATTACGTACAGGCATCTTTGAGAGGAGATATAGATCGGGCCGCATCACTTTCATTCGATTGTATCCAGTGCGGATTATGCTCCATACGCTGCCCTGCGGATATCAAACATTATCATCTGGCCCAGGAAGCAAGACGTCTCAAGGGTAAGTACATAGATACTCTCAGCAAACAATTAAAAGAAAGGGTCAAGGAACTGGACGATTATGTTTACGACGAGAAGTTCAAGGAACTGGTTAAGATGACGAAAGAAGAGATAAAGAAAGTTTACGATAAACGTGAATTCCAGAAGGGGGAATAAAAATGGCTGATGGTTATCCCGAATATATGAGGAAGTCCATAGCGAGACTCGAGAGTACCAGGGAAGAACGAGCTAAGATTAATTTTGAGCGTATGCACGCCGACGAATCCGACAAACTGTTGAAAAAATACCACCCGGATTATCGCGAGGAAGGCAAACAAAAATTAAAGATAGGGGCTAGCAAAGGAGAAAAGGTACCTTTGGAGCTGCTGGCACTCCTGGAAGCACCGAGCTTGATAGATCCTAGTAAGATAAACCTAGACCAGATAGATTACGACGTTGACATACTCATAATCGGCGGCGGCGGTGCGGGTACCGTAGCGGCACTGTGGGCGATCAAAGAAGGAATATCTCCGGAAAATATACTGATAGCTACTAAACTTAGACACGGAGACTCCAACAGTATGATGGCACAGGGTGGAATTCAGGCAGCGGACAAAAAAGAAGATTCGCCGGTACAGCACTATCTAGATGCCATGGGTGGAGGTCACTACACCAACGAACCGGAGCTTCTCGAAGCTCTTACTACGGATGCACCAAGATTGATCAAGTGGCACGAAGAATTGGGAATACTGTACGACCGTGACGAGGACGGTGAGTTCATCGAACTACCCGGCGGAGGTACTTCCAGATATCGTATGCACTCTTCCGGAGATTACACAGGCATGGAACTCATGAGGGTGATGCGTGACGAATCACGAAACAAGGATGTACCTGTTTTAGAATTCGCACCGGCGGTAGAATTACTCACCGACAAGGACGGCACGGTTACCGGTGCATTGCTGATGAATCTAGAGACCAACGAATACTATGTGGTAAGAGCCAAATCTACCATACTAGCCACCGGCGGATTCGGCAGACTTCATGTGCAGTCGTATCCCACTTCAAATCATTATGGGGCCACCGGCGACGGCTTGATCATGGGTTACAGAGTGGGAGTGCCTTTGAAAGATATGGACAGCGTACAGTACCATCCCACAGGAGCAGCATTCCCGGAACAAGTATTGGGATTACTGGTTACCGAGAAAGTTAGAAGCTTGGGTGCGCAACCTGTGAATGATGACGGTGAGCTCTTCGTTAATCCTCTGGAACCGAGGGATGTTGAAGCCGCATCTTTCATACGTGAATGTTACGGAAGAGATAAGGGTATAGAAACTCCCACGGGGATGAAAGGTGTATGGTTAGATTCGCCCTTGATAGACGTGTTAAAGGGCGAAGGAACCGTTGCAAAAAATCTGCCTGCCATGGTGCGACAGTATAAGAGATTCAATATAGATATAACAAAGGATCCCATGCTTGTATTCCCGACATTACACTATCAGAACGGTGGTCTAGCCATCGATAAAAGTGGTGCAACCCCTGTAGCCGGACTATTCGCATGTGGTGAAGTTACCGGCGGTGTACACGGAAAGAACAGATTGATGGGTAACTCACTACTCGATTTCAATGTCTTCGGTAAACGAGCCGGTATCTCGGCGGCAAGACATGTTGCTAAGGCATCCAAGGGTAAGCTGACCTTGAACCACATCGAAAGCTACGATAAAGCCCTGAGATCTGCAGGCATCGATACCGAGACAGCATCTCCGTTATTGCTTCCGGAATACAGAGGCAAAAAGGTACTGGAAAGGCACCTTGACATAGAGGTGACCCTCTAAGGTGAAATATAATGATAGAGGTAAATGAAGATTACTGTAAGGGCTGCAACCTTTGTATTCTCTTCTGTCCCAGGGACGCACTTGAAGAGAGCGAAGAGTTGAACAAAAAAGGTGTACATCCACCTATCGAGGTGGAAGACAGATGCGTCGGCTGCAGACTGTGTGAGTTGATATGCCCTGATTTTGCAATCACCGTTACCACGGATGATGAAAAAGATATGATCGACTCTAACCGCAAAAAGAAGGTGAAATGCAATGAAGTATGATATCCAAAAGGTCAAAAAGGTCCTTGGTAAAGACAAACAATTCATTCACGGAGATACCGCATTATGCTACGGAGCTCTTCTAGCCGGCTGTAACTTCTATGGTGGTTATCCCATAACACCGGCATCCGAGGTATTCGAGATGATGAGCAAGCTGATGCCTAAACTCGGCGGTGTATGTATTCAAATGGAAGACGAGATAGCCAGTATAGCGTCGATAATAGGAGCTTCATGGACCGGTGCAAAGTCCTTTACCGCTACCAGCGGCCCGGGATTCTCTCTTATGCAGGAAAATTTTGGTTTTGCATGTATAACAGAAACCCCGGTAGTCATTGCAAATGTTCAACGTTCGGGGCCATCTACGGGACAGCCTACACTAGGGGCACAAGGAGATATGATGCAGGTAAGATATGGCAGTCACGGAGATTTTGAAATTATTGCGCTGGCACCCAACACCATACAGGAGACCATGGAATTCACCATCAAGGCATTCAATCTGGCAGAGGAATATCGCGTTCCTGTGTTCATAATGATAGACGGTGATATAGGCCACATGAGAGAGATGGTGACCATACCCCAGGAAGTCGAACTATTTGAAAGAAAAAAACCTAAAGTATCCCCGGATAAGTACATACCCTTCGGACCGGGGCGGTACGGCAAGAAAAAGGTACCTGAATTCGGGGTGTTCGGTACGGGGTATCACACCTATGTGACCGGGTTGACCCACAATGAACAGGGGTTTCCGGCAACGGATGATCAAGAGGAACACGACCGCCTTGTTAAAAGGATATGCGAGAAGATAACCGACGACAGGGAAAAATTAACAGATATCGAAGAAAGGAACATGGAAGATGCCGAGGTAGCACTGGTTTCCTATGGTATGGCCAGCCGGAGTTCTCTCGGTGCGCTTAACATGGCTAGAGAAAGGGGAGAAAGGGTGGGATACTTCCGATTGAAAAATATATGGCCTTTCCCGGAAAAGGCGATAGAAGAGCTATCCACAAGGGTAGATAAGATAGTGGTGGTTGAGATGAATCTAGGACAGATATATCATAAGGTAAAGGAATTCGCAGACTGCGAAGTTGTATTATCTTCTAAGATCGGTGGAGAACCCCACAGCCCAAAAGAAATCCTTGCGGAGGTGAAATGATGGCGGATACAATGGAAACAGGCATGATAGGCGGTAAAAAGATACAGAAAAAATATTTGCGGGAAAAGATGATGCCGCATATATTCTGTAACGGCTGTGGTCTGGGAAATGTTTTGGACTATGTTCTATGGGCTATTGAGAAAGAAGAATTAGATATGGACAAAACTGTATTCCTCTCAGGCATAGGATGTTCTTCGAGGATACCTGGTTACATACACGCCGATGCCCTTCATACCACCCATGGCCGTGCCCTGGGCTTCGCCACCGGAGTCAAGATGGCTAATCCCGATCTAAATGTAATAGTATTCTCTGGCGATGGGGATTGCATAGGCATAGGCGGTAATCACTTCATACATGCCGCCCGCAGGAATATCAATATCACAGTTATCGCGGTTAACAACTACATATACGGGATGACCGGCGGACAGGTAGCTCCGACCACACCGGAAGGACACTTTGGAACGACTGCCCCCTACGGTAATATAGAATCGCCCTTCGATATGAGCCAGATGGCGATCGCCGCCGGGGCTACATATGTAGCCAGGTGGCCGGTACATAGACCCAACCAGCCCATCAATTCGATACGCGAAGGACTAAGGAACAATGGTTTTAGTTTTATCGAGATGATGTCCCCCTGTACAACGGCCTACGGTCGGAGGAATAGATACAAAGATATCAAAGATCTTTGGGATTTTTACATCAATAATACCATACTCAAGGAAGATTACGAGATGATAATGAAGTTCGGCAGTGAAGAGGAAAGGGATGCTACCAAGGATAAGATAATTATCGGTGAGCTTCACAAAGCAAGTAAAAAGCCTTTAGAAGATAAATACAGGGAAATGGTCAAGGAGTTGATGGAATGAGAAAGAATATTCGGTTATGTGGAAGCGGTGGTCAGGGGATCATGACCGCAGGCTACATCCTCGGTAAAGCCGCAAGCGTATTTCACGACTACAAAGCCGTTCAGACACAGAGCTACGGACCTGAAGCGAGAGGTGGTGCCGCAAGGTCGGAAGTGATAATCTCAGATAGAGAGATAGGTTACTGCGGTCTGATGGAAACACAGTACATGATGGTTATGTCACAGGCGGCCTTCGATAAGTACAACTTTGATCTTACGGAAGATGCTATCGTTGTTTTAGACCCTGATCTGGTCCCCTATGCGGAGTACGAAGATGCGGTAATGGTACCGGCAACTAAGATAGCCGAAGAGATGGGTAACAAGATAGTCGCTAATATTGTTATGCTAGGTGCATTTAACGAAGCTGCGTATCTTGTTCCTGAAAAAGCTCTTGAAGAGGCTGTTAAAGATAGTGTACCATCCAAGTTTACCGAGTTGAATATTAATGCCCTTAGAGAAGGGGTGAATAGAGTAAAAAAATCTAAGACTGGATGACGAAAATATTTTTGCATTTTTTAAAAAAAATAAAAAAGGAGAAAGGGGTTTGTGGTCAGTATTCAACTGTCCAGACAACTGCTGTATCGCCGGGATTGTGTATCCAGTAGCCTTTGCCGGGCTCGAACACGAAAGTG
>JAFDTZ010000099.1 GCA_019594305.1 Thermoplasmata archaeon | reverse complement strand
CTTCGATATTTAACGCATTGAACAAAATGATATTGAAGAGCGTACACAGAGTGTCTTCCTTTATCGAGCTCATATCCCATAGTTGTATGAAAGAGTCACACACCATAAATAGTTTTCCCAGTGATAGTGTTGCTTTCATCTCCAAGTCAAGGAGACTTCTCGCAACATGTAGTTAAAAACAGAAAAACCAACATATGCCAGGAAAATCTTTTTTATTACCTACTCAATTCATCTTATTCATGACGGAGAATATGGACCTGAGTATGATCCTAAGAAGCGACAAGTTCCAGTTCGCTTTGGGATTGTTAATATTCTCATTCACTATCCTCTTTTCCTACCTATATGTCCCCGATCCAAATATCTACTATGGAGGAGCCATTCTTTTCCTGGCTATCTATATGTGGCTCCTTACGCCTATCTCGTTCATATTTTCCACGTTCTTGATCATCGTCGCTTCAGTTCTGTTGGGATTGCTTCCACAAGACGAAGCATTCAGAGGATTTTCCTCCGGAACGGTATTCTTTTTGATGGGGGCTTTCATACTTGCAATGACCGTGGAAAAGCATGACCTCCACAAGCGTATCGCCCTTTCATTCTTGAATTACTTCGGTAAAAGCCCGAAAAGATTCCTGCTCGGTATCACTCTCGTAGGTGCATTCCTTTCCATGATGATGCCTTTACACGGTGTTACCGCATTGTTCATTCCCATATTACTAAGCATATTCGCCTTCTCAAAAGTTGACATATTAAAATCCGATTTCGGAAAGGCGAATCTGCTGGCCCTTTCATACGGTACTTCCGTGGGAAGTATCGCTACATTCCTTGGAGGTGCTCGTAACATTCTGGCCGTCGAGATATACAGTCAATACACCGGAGAAAGCGTATCATTCGTAGGGTGGTTCGTATCCGCTATACCCGTTTCTCTGGTTATGATGGCAGCGGTTTACTACGTTCTCGTTAAGTTGTTCGATGTTGATAGCGTAAATATGGATGATATCCGAGGTAGAATCGAATCTGAAGTTAAAAATTTGGGCTCTCTTCAAATGGGAGAGGCGAAGGCTCTTGGTTTTCTATTATGCGGTTTTATCGCATGGGCTACCATGGGGCAGTTGTTCGGCATGGGTGTTATCGCCATCGCTTTAGCACTGGTAATCGGTGCCAGTAAGAGTATCACATGGGAAGATGTGGAATCAAAGATGCCTTGGGGTACCATATTCCTGTATGTAGGTGCGGTCACACTGTCTCTTGTTCTTCCCAGAGCCGGGACACTGGAACACATCACATCTTTTCTACTCTCGATCGTAGGAGAAAATCCCTTCCTGGTATTGGCCATCTTCGCTGTAATCACAGTCTTCGCATCGGGAATAATGAGCAACGCCGCAGTTACCGCAATCATCCTTCCCGTCGCATTAACAACCATGGGGGGGATGGGCTTCCCGTTAACCGTTCCCATGTATACTATTGCAATGGCTTCAGGTTTCGCATTCCTGCTCCCTGTAGGCACACCCAGTGCCATGCTCGTCTACGCAACAGGTCATCTTGAAGCTAAAGATTTTTTGAAAGCCGGATTTATACTTAGTATAATTGGCGTGGTAACATTCCTGACCATCGGGTTGCTCTGGTGGAGGTTGCTCGGACACTGGTAAGAGGTGTAATATATGGAAATATTAAATAAAAACGGAAAAAAACCGAAAGTGCTCCTGATAACATGCTATAAACGCAAATACACTGAAGAATCTATACGAAAGATAAAGAAGATCATAGATAGGATGAAACCCGATCGAATCATCATACTCAAAGTTATTCAGAAAGAGCACGAAATTGAGATGGTGGATGCTAATGTTGGATATGGTGACCGTGAAAAATTCAAGGAAATCATCAAACGCCTCAAGAAGGACGATGTGGACGAACTCGGTAGCCAACTTATAAAGATGATCGACGAGCTGGATGTTCCGTATGAGGTACATTTCAGGGCAGGTGAACAAATATCCGAGGAGATCATCGATGAATACGAAAGTATAAATGTTATACGTTTGATAATGCACAACTCACCCAGAAGTCATATAGACAAACTCATCGAGCCAAGCACCGAGGATAATGTGGTTAAGAATATAAGTGAAAAGAAGATCATATTCCTGGATTGAAAATCTATGGCCACTGTTATATTTCGTAAAAAAGCGAAACTTTTATCCCCGTGTATGACCGTTACTGGGTGATAAGATGGACAAAGGCGCGGAGATATACTCCGGTAAAAAAGGTGCGGTATTCGTTACCGGAGAAACAAAAAAGATGATAATCCACTTACTTCAAGAAGGTGAGATAACAGAGGAACGATTAGTTCGTGAACTGGGGAAGGCGAGATCGACCATATCCGTACATCTCTCCAACTTGAAGGATATGGGGTTGGTCGAAGAGCGGCAGAGCAACCGGGATGCCAGAAAAAAGATTTTTTTCCTGTCGGCAAAATTGATCGGGGGTTCGGAACATCCCTATAAAGACCAGTACTATGAACTGCTGGACAATCTGCGTGAATCCAGCGGCTCACCGTATTCGTTCTTGAAGGGACTTTTTCATATCATACGTTACGGGTTGATTTCCCAGGGACTCGATGTTCAGCCCGCCCTAAAAGAGATAGGCAGGGATGCGGGCATCACTCTGTCAAATCTCTTCGATTCTTCGGATATGGGGGAATTACTGGAAAATATTTCCGTTTTTTGGTCCTCCAATGGCCTGGGCGAAGTGAAGGTCCTTACCGAAGATACGATACAGGTCAAGAATTGTTTCGATTGCAGTGGGATTCCCGAGGTGAACGAAACCCTTTGCAGTCTCGATGAAGGCTTGCTGGAAGGTATCATAGAGGGTGCCCTGGGCATCAAAGTTAACATAAGAGAAGAGGAATGCTACGGAACAGGGCATAAAGGATGCGTGTTTAAACTGGAAGTGATATAATATGAAGATACTCGTACTAGGGGGTGGAAATGTGGGGCGGGCTGTAGTGGCCGACCTTTCGGAAATACACGAGATATGGGTTGGAGATAGGGAACCCGTGGATGTTCAGGGTGCCGCCGGTAAGATTGAACTGGATGCCTCTAACCACCAAACTCTGAAAGAGGAAATCACCCATATGGACATGGTGATTTGTGCCCTTCCCAGTTTCCTCGGATACGGAATACTTAGAACATGTATCGATGCGGGAACAGACGTGGTGGACGTGTCTTTCTCACCCAAAGACCCCTTACCCCTTGATAAAGCCGCAAAGGAAGCCGGAGTGACCGTTGCGGTGGATGCCGGATTCGGCCCGGGCCTCAGCAACCTTTTCGTGGGCAATATATCAAGGGAGCTGGACAGTATCAGCGAGTGTTATATCAAGATAGGCGGCCTACCCAAATACCCTAAACCGCCTCTTTACTACGAGTCCACATGGTGCACCAGGGACCTGATAGAGGAATATACCAGGGATGCTAGGATAATATCCGAGAGAAAGATCACCCGTAAAAAACCTCTTGAATCCATAGGGGTAGCAGAGGTGATGGGATATCAGTTAGAAGAATTTTACAGTGACGGATTAAGAACTTTACTCCATACGGTGGATGCGGAAATCATGGAGGAGACCACCCTGCGGTGGCCGGGTCATCTCGATAAAGTTAAGGTACTGGACGAGCTTGGATTTTTTAACGAGGAACACGTAGATGATACCATCGAAATAATCGCGCCTTTGATGAAAAATTCCGGTAACGATATTTCCATGATGACAGTGGTTGCGAGAGGGCCCATAGACGGAGTGGACCACACAATATATTACGAGCTATACGACGAGGCGAGAGACGGCCTATCGTCCATGTCCAGGACCACCGGCTTCACCACCGCCGCTGTAGCCAGATTGGTTTGTGACGGAAGGATTCCGAATGGTATAATGCCCTTGGAATTTATCGGTAAGGATGCGGATATGCACGACTACATCATACATCGACTTACCGACCTGGGAATAACCATAAACAGAAAAATATTCCGTAACCGTGACTTACGGTAAAGATTATTTTACATAGCGCCTATAGCCATTGTAACGATGTCCGAAGAAGGTAGTCTGTCGGAAAGGATCTTGGAGTGGGTAGAAAAAGATAGGTTTAGCCTTACCACGGCGATAATCTACGTCTTTATCATCGCCGCACTACGCTCTCTTTTGGATTCATATGTTATAGGCAACAAGATGTACAATACCTACCAGCTAGCTCATTACGTTCTATTAGCCTATCCCGAATTTTTACTTGGCGCCCTTGTCATATATGCCCTTACAAAGGCACCTATAAGGAAGATCTGGAACGTTATTTTACTAGGGTTTTGGATACTACTGGTTCCGCCTATTATAGACTACTATATACTCGGTGAATCCGGAAGAGAACTGGGCATACAATACGGCTACCTATCCATGGACCAGATGCTACCAATGCTCATGAATCTTTGGAATCCGTTATACCGCCCTGAAGAAATAGGCAGCACCGGGCAGGCCTTCATGTTCCTCTTCATGATCGTGGGTTCCGGTGCATATATAGCCCTTAGGACAGGTCTCCCGTCCCATTTTAGATCACTGTTCCGACAGGGTAAAAGGTATTTTGAGTTTTTCACTTCACTGGTACGTACCCTGCTGGTATACATCGGTATGCTATTGATATTCTGGCTTATCGCGGCATTCCACCTCGCCCTAAGGGTAGGGGTGGAGAGTGTGATCGTACTCAATACCTTTCATTTCAGGATAGATAGAAAGTACTATGAATTCTTCTATAACTACGGGTACGGTGCCGACGAGGTGTTGCCACCACTAGGACTGCCCAGGATGGGACTTCTGGAGACCCTTGCACACAACCAGAACAACCTTCTATTTGGCTTTTTTTTCCTCATAGTTTGTGTCATATTAACCCTGATATCCCTCTATTTATGCTACAAGAAACCGTTAATGATAATGCTGAAGAATGTACGTCCGTTGGACACCTCACTTATGATATTAGCATCCTTTATGGGTATCGCTTCCGTACATTTGATAGACAGGGATTTCTCCAAAGGTTTGGCTATCGATCCACTGTACATACTCCACAGCCAGTACGTACTGTTTTGTCTGGTCGCTATATTCCTACTTATACAATTCACTTTACTCCTGGATGATATATTTGCATACGGCAGAGATGAAAAGAGGGGTGACCCGCTTTCAAAGGGTTTGATACCTAAATATCACTATAAACAACTAGCTGCCGCATACGCACTTACCGCACTTTTCATATCCTTTGTACTGGGAAGATGGACCTTATTCCTATCGATCGTGTGGATATTGTTATCTTTTGGTTTTTCCATGAACCGTACAAAAAATAATTTTGTCGATCTCACCAAAGGGGGGATACTCGGTTCATTGGCATTTTTGTACGGGTACAATACACCGGGCTCATGGATAGCATTCATCGCCGAGCACTTCCAAGGCGAGTGGATTCACGCAACGAATGAAACCATCATTAGAACACCGCACTTTACCGCTCAAACCTTCGGGTTGCTATTATGGATCCTACTGGGATTATCGTTGCTGTCCTTGTTCGGTCGTTCTGGAGGATATATTAACACAGACATACTGGATAAAACCTCATGGGAAAGGAACAAGGGGTTCGTGCAACCGGCCGTATTATTCCTTATCTTCCTACTTCCACTGATATTCACCGTATCACCGTTAGGTATGATCATAATAGTTTCCATCGCCCTGGGTACATATGTGTGGTACCGACTGATCGATAACGGAGTGGTTATCAAGATGGGGTTCGTATTACTACTATTCATACTATCGTTCTTGCTGATGTAAAAAAGAGAAAGGGTTTGGTGGTCAGTAGTTCACTATTTGGACGTGTTCGGATAATTATTTTTGAACGCTCAACCCTGAAAATGTATTTCGAATTATTCGACTACTACGCTTTCTATATCAAAAAATTATAAGGCATTTTAGTCACTTTGATAGATCCAAGATATGATCTATGCACTCGATAAAATCTTTGTCTTGTACCTCACTACGAACCTTCTTCAGACATTCGATAAAATCATCACTCAATCTGCATTCATAGGCTGATAACGTTCTTTCTTTTCTCGTGTTGATTATCGTTTCTCTATCTAACATGGCTTTTCCGCCTTATCGTACTTATTTCACTTAAAAAAATGAAAAAAAGAAAGGGTTTGGGGTCAGTAGTCTACGGTCCAAACAAATGCGGTATCGCCGGGATTGTACAACCAGTAGCCTTGGCCGGGTTCGAACACGAAAGTATCTGGATCGAAACTGTACGCAAGGTTGTATTCTGCGGTACCATCGAAGTAACCTATACGGTCGATCTCACCTGGCAGCCCGTGATTACCACTGCTCGAACTGGGCAGGCCCACCATGGTCCAACCAGGATACAGTGTGATATCCGTACTCGACGGTGCACTACCTGTGATGGTCAGCGTATCGCCGGTCGTCATCCGTATCCATATACCCATGCGGTGGTTCCACACATCTAAGGAATTATACCTGGCGGCTCTACCCGGCACATACGAACTCCACACACCTGACGATGCATCGAAGTACATCACCTTATCGTAGTTGCCGTCTATGTCCGCGAGTATCGCCTCTAGCGATGTATCTACCGGCATCAGATTGAAAGACACGAAATTCCAGCCGTCGGCGTCTCCGCCGGCGTACAGATCTATATCGAAGGTCTCTGTGGTGACCTCGGGCTCCCGCACCGCATCGGTGTTCTGCTCCTCCAGCCCGTTCATACCCACCGCACGTACGACATACCACCAGAGGATATCGTCACCAGTACCCTTTCCAAGATCAACATAATTGTATCCTGAAGAACCATCTGCATTTATCGAGGCGATCAACGTGTTCTCATCCCAGGGGCCGCTTTCGTCCTCCGTGCGGTATATGTTGTAGTACGCCACTTCGTCAGGATCATCCGGACTGTTATTCCATGTCAGTAGATTGTCCTCTCCGGTACCTTGGTTCAATAACGTCAACTCGACCCAACTCGGACCGTTGATGACACCGTGGTTATCGTTACCAGATTCATCGTAAACTGTATCACCGCTGCCTTCGTTCATGGGCCACCAGCCGACCTCGTCTCCTATTTCCACATATCTCTCTTCATACAGATCCCCGATCTCTGTTTGAGAAAGTCCTCGATCGAAAATACGAGCGTCATCCATCAAACCCTCGGGTGCATAGTTTCGCTCGTTAATATGTCCGGTATTCCCTATATCTGCTTCTCCGTGAATTGCTTCCAAACCGGTGTATGTACCGGAGCTTACCTGTGTTCCATCCCTGTATACCCAATAATCTCCACCGTCATATACAAGTGCTATATGATACCATACATCGACTTCAGGGTCGAATATGTTAGTATCCAAATTCCAGGTATCTCCCAGCCCGATATAGAATTCATTACCTTCTGAAGGCCCGTCGTACCCTATCAGGATACGGTTATTCCATTCATCGGAGGGAGATACATGTCCGAAGAAACGATACCTCGCATCGTTGGGCTTATTTTGAAGCATGAACCAAAGAGATATCGTTCCACTCTCAGCACTTGCACCATCCATACCAACTCTAACGTGTTGTGATGGGTCCGAATCTCCATCGAAGTTCAAAGCGTAGTTCATGTCAGGCTGGTCATAATGTTCAACGGTGAGGTTTTCCGGAGGTGCTGGTGGTTCACCTTCGATACTAAATACTGCGCTCGTATCTTCACCAGTTCGACCTACTTCGTCCACCGCTTCTGCACGCACATGACAATTGTCACTATGCTCATTGGGTACCGTCCAAGTATAACTACCTGTGTCCGGAATCCCCGCAGCTATGCTCTCCCAGTTGATACCTCCGTCGATACTGTAGTAAAGATCGATATGGTCAACCGGGTCATCTCCTGCCTCGGTATACCATTCTATGGTCTCCTCCGTTCCCGCATCCCATACCTCTCCGCCGACAGGTCTGGTCACGGTAACCTCGGGTGGATCCCCTTCCGGTACAGGATTATAGTTGTAAACCGCCAGGGCGTAGTCCTGATTTGCGCTTCCGTCGTTGTTGCAATCTTCCGGTATATCCGTTCCTCGGACTCTTACTATGTATTGACCCTCTTCAAGATTACCCGACGATATGTAAACGCTTTGAACGTTGTTCACATTATCCCATCCGTCACCGTTGTGATCGAAATCGCCCATCACTACCGCATTCGGGTAAGTATATCCATCATCACTTTCTCCATTTCCAGATAGGTCAAAAGCGTTGCCTCGTATTATT
>JAFDTZ010000026.1 GCA_019594305.1 Thermoplasmata archaeon | reverse complement strand
TTTGTATCTGCTGCGATACGGCGAGTTAGGTACAAAGAGCCTTAGTATAAGAAGAAATTTTGAGTTTATCCTCAAAGACAATATAGAGAGGACGTTTCTCAAAGAAGGCGAAGAAGTAGTTCTAAAAAGAACCAGAGGCAGGATATTTGCCCACGCAGATGGTAAAGCCGGACATATCTTTGGCAGAGTATTCGGCCTTGTGTCCTATAGCCCTGTAAAAAAAACGTCTTCAGAAATAGATACTATACTAAATGAGAGCGCAAAAATGTGGACCGGAAAGAGTGGATCCTTCGCCGTTAGGGCGAGGAGGTCCGGCACACATCCTTATACTAGCCAGGAACTCGCAGCGGCAGTAGGCGGCGTAGTGCTCGAGACCAATCCGAAGCTCACGGTAGACCTATCTTCACCCGACCACGAACTCCACGTGGAAGTGAGAGACGGTAAAGCCTATATTTTTACCGAAATATACGATGCCCCCGGCGGACTTCCTCTTGGTAGTCAGGGTAAAGTGGCGGCATATGTAGAGGATAAGAAGGGTTTTCTAGCGGCTTGGTTGATGATGAAGAGAGGGGCCCGTTCCTACATTATCCATCCTCCCGACAATGGTTGGGCGGATGCTCTGGATCAGTGGGATCCCAATCTTAAAAGATTGGAGGTGGACTCCATAGATGATGTATCCTCTTTGAAACTACCGGAAGAGGTACAGGGCCTGGTAACCGGTGATACCCTGGGTAACCTTCGTGTTATGGACCACGAACTACCTGTTTTCAGACCGTTGATCGGGTTCACCGAAGAGAGGATAGAGGGTTATATCAAAAGTATATCAGGATTGACCGCGGTTGAGATTTAACACTAAGATATATAAACTTCAAGTCACTTAAGATATAATATGTCACTTGAAAAGGGCTGCCGGGTAGCAGTGGAAACTTGTATGGGTGTCACCCCCAAAGACCACACACTAGTGGTTTCTGATGAGGGTAGTAAAAATATAGGTGAAAAGCTCAAGGATATACTCCTAGAGACCACACCTCATGTAAGATACTTTAACCTGGATATATACGGAGAACGCCCTCTGAAAAAACTTCCCCTATCGATAGAGAAAGCCGCCTTCGATGCAACTGCAGTATTCTGGACGGCAAAAGCTGTGGAAGGAGAGCTGGAAAATGTAAGGGGGCCCTTTATGAAGGCGGCCATCTTTAATGGACGACTGGCGCATATGGTGAATATCACAGAGGAGATCGTGGAAACCGGCTTAACAGCAGATTACAACAAGGTTGAAAAATTTACAAATAAGATTCAATCCATGTTGAAAGGTGTTAAAGAGATAAAGGTCAAAACGGATAGAGGGACCAATCTTGATATCAAGGTGGGCAAGTACAAATGGGTAGCTACCACGGGTATCCTCCGACTTCCGGGTGAATGGCACAACCTTCCGGATGGGATGGTATATACCGTACCCGAAGAGATGGAGGGGAAAGCGATAATCGACGGCACCCTCGGTGACTATTTCGATTCCGTATATTCACTTTCAACAGTTGAGGAATCCCCGCTGAAGATTAAGATAGAGAACGGTAAACCACCCCAATATCTTGAGTTGGAATGTGCAAATCCTGACATAGAGGCTGATATAAAGGAGTATATGGGACGTAACCAATGCTCATCATATGTCGGGGAGATCGGATTTGGGACCAACCTTTTTTTAGACCGTTTGATAGGGTCAATGCTATTGGACGAGAAATGCCCGGGGTTCCACATCGCCTTCGGTGATCCTAATCAGGACATGACATTTGCAGGATGGACTTGCCCGGAACACATCGATATGGTCATACAGAGATGTAACGTATGGTTTGACGGTAAGAAAATAATGGAGAACGGAAAGTACCTACCGGATATAACACAGCATTGAAAAATATCAGTAAAGAATATTAGGGGTTAATTGTTATATGATATCCATGAACACACAGGACAATACATTACGACGGCGCTTAAGATATTGTGTAAGTATACGAAGGAGGAGTTTCTATAAAAGCTGATCTTAGGGGTTGTCTAGCGTACACCCCCATCCATCAGATACACAGGGCTGCAGTGACTAGCAGGGAAACCCCCGAGAGGTTGGACAGCATCTACAAATACATAAAGAACCGTACGGAAATTCTGGATGTTTTTCAAATTATAGAAGAGTTTGAGCCTGCCGGCATTGAAGATATATTACGTGTTCATGAGAAACCTTATCTTGATTTTATAGAGGGTTACTGTGAGAAAGGAGGGGGTTTTTTAGGCGACAGCACATATGTTCAGAGGGGTACATGGAGGGCCGCTAAATATTCTGCCGGGGGTGCGATTGAAGCATGCAAGAGAGTACTGGATGGTTATGATGTGTCCTTCGCCTTAATACGACCGCCGGGACACCATGCATTACCGGACAGATACGGTGGTTACTGCATCTTGAACAACGCGGCAATAGCTACGAGGTGGTTACAGGACAAGGGACATAAGAAAGTGATGATAGTCGATTGGGATGGCCATGCTGCAAACGGTACCATGAGGGTATTCTATGATGATCCCAGCGTTCTAATGGTGTCATTACATCGAAATCCCGATGGGTTCTATCCCCATGATGGATACACACATCAAGTAGGGCGAGGAGCCGGTATGGGGTACAGTGTAAATCTGTGTCTCCCCATGGGGGCGGGGGATAAGGAATTCAAACTGGCCTGTGAGAAGGTGCTATTTCCCCTGGCAAGGGAATTCGAGCCTGATTTCGTCATAGGCTGTAATGGATTCGATTCTCATCATTCAGACAGTGTTGTCGGCTTAAGATACACTTCAGCTAGTTATCATTATATCGCCGACAAACTCTCTGAAATGTACCGGGGTCGGCTCGCTCTTTTAATGGAAGGCGGATATGAAAAATTCAACGGCAAATTATTGTATACCGTTTTATGCGGACTTACACATATGAACAACCCTTATGTGGAGAAAAATGATAATCTTTCTCACAGTTTAATACAGAAGAGTAACGTATGCAAGGATACTATAGACTCGATAAAGAAACTAAAAGAGACGCTCGTTGATTATTCCATCGGCGGGAGGGCTTTCAGCAATGATGAAAGTATATAGAAGGATAATCGATGTGAAAAATGGTGAGAGGATAGAGTCTTTGGAGATACGAAAGGGGGATGAGATGGTATATTACAGCTATAATTACAAAATAAGAAAAGAAAAAGTATGGAAACTGTATATAAGATGGGATAATTATCAGAACCAACCACATATTGATAGATACGACGAAAACGAGAATCACGTGGAGAGCATACCAAGCAGGGAAAAGAATTTGAAAGAGATCTTAGAGGTAGTGGATATCTTCGGTAAAAACCTGATATCCATGGACCTATCCCGGGTGTGAGTTGAGAGGATGAAATTGAAGATAATTAAACAATATTCTACTAAAGATGTCAAGGATCTAAAACAAAATATCATTTTGAATCACGGAGATGCGGAGAAGCTAAAACAGAGGGCTTATCGCTCAGGGTGTAGGAACCCCGACTTAGTTGATGACCATGTCCTTTATACCGTGTTAAACAAGAACGCTACATATCACCATGAACATATATCGAGGTCGGCAAAATCCATAAGTGCATTAACACCGAGAAGGGTAGAACTTTTAGCGTATCTATACAAGAACGATATGGAATCCATCATGGATTTAGCTAATGGCTTGATGAGAAATTACAAAAATGTTTATGACGATTTAAAGGCTCTTGAGGAAAATGATATAATATCACTTATAAGGAGAGGTAAGAACATAAAACCTGTGTTAAACGCTGACCGATTGGTCATCGATTTCGGATAACGTTTACTGAATATACCATAAATCAAAAAATAAATATCTGGCTAGAACGTTTATTAAATATACCATAGAACAATTTACTTAGCCAATTTGCGAAATCTTTTTAACCTATTATACAATAATAGCGTTGAGATGAAAGCACAAAAAGTTGATAATGTCAGGTTTTCCATAAACCAGGGATTTACGGATTTAGATATCGATATAAGGTCAAGAGAAGGTGAACTATACCTGTCATTATCTAATCTTTTATTTAAGGAAGGAAAAAGGCTCTACGAGATACCAATTGAAAAGTTAGAGGATATTCGTATAACGAGCAGAGAACCGTTGGAAATAGAATTTGCAGTTCCCTCTATCATAATAAAGGTGCATGGGTACAATGCAGAAAGATTATTGGCCCTCAGGCATTTACTACTACCATATCTACAAGGTAAATATCTGGAGGAAAAACCATTACCCAACGTACTCAATATATGGGCCCTGGGAATAAAGAAGGTAAGGGCCATATCCGATCTGCTGAAAATACCGGGGAAGACAGTTGAATTACTTATCGATAGGGCTAGGAAAGAGGGACTTATAGAGAATAGCGAGATCACGGAAAAGGGGATGAAATTTTTAAATGAAAACTCAGAGCACATCTATGATTGGGACGGATGAAAATGTTGGAGGAAGCTGCTGACGAAGATCTTAGTTTGGCACAAAAATTTTCAATCCTTGCTAAGTTAACAAAGCTCGAAACCGTAATAAAGACCGCTATTGAGAATTCCAACGTACCTCCCGTAGAGACTAGAAAGTTGTTAAAATCGAACACACCTAAACAGGTAAGGAACACCGTCGTGTTCCAATTCATACAAGACTTATTCCAGGAGATGGGGCTTGGAACATTAGATATTGTTAAAAAGAAAAATTTTACAATGGTACTCTCCAACAAAGACAGTCCTGTTCAAGATCTCTATTATGATATCAAGAAGAGAAAGACGTGTTACGTAGTTGCAGATGCTCTTGCGGATTTTTTCACAGAGGACCTAATAGTACCTTCGGAAGTAACAGAGATCGAATGTGAAAACAAGGGCGATCCCAACTGTCTTTTTAGAATAGATTTTCAACCCCTTGCAGTTTACAGGATCGCTTTTGATGATATAGATGAAAAGATCATCGACGTGGTTCGACAGGAAGAGGACTTGAGCAAGATATGTTCAGAACTTGACCTACTCGAAGATGAGTTGAATTACAGAATTGACACCTTGAAATCATTCCATGTCATCGAGGACGACATGTCCCTGACAAAGATAGGACAAACTTATTACAAATACGGTAAAAGTGTGATAGACAAAAAATTGGATGATTTCGATCCCCCTTGGAAAATAATGTCTACTATCACATCCAAGATCGCAGACACAGAATCCTTCGCAGAGGCCATGTGCAGCAGTATCGACGGTTTAACCATCGACGACGAAAAGATAGAGGATTCTGAAGTAATCAATCTACTTGAAGAAGCCGAACAAAGCACAGGCTTTGCACAGTTGGTTTCAAAAACCTTCAAAGAGAATAAAGATGAAAAAAATGATAGGTGAGAGAATATGATAAAAAGGATAGAAACAGGAATCTATGGCGTTGATCAAATTATCGAGGGCGGCCTTATAGAGAACACTGCCATCACCGTTGTGGGTGCTAGCGGTACCGGTAAAACGACCTTTGCCATCCAGTTTGCTATGAAAGGCATAGAAAAAGGCGAACAAGCTCTTTTTGTCACCCTTGAGGAGAGTCCAAAACAGATAATGCTGGAAGCCGAGATGATGGGATGGGACATGAAAAAGCATCATGAGAAATCACTGTTCTTCATACATCTGAGCGGCCAGAACTTTAAAGAAATGATAGAAGAACAATTGCCCAAACTAGTAAAGGCGAGAAAAGATTATGATATTAAAACAAGGGTCATAATAGACCCTCTAACTCCTGTAATTTGGTCAACCAAGGATAAACTTTCCCAAAGAGAGCTGCTGGAAAAACTATTCTCGCCTCTCAAAGAACTGGGAACGGTTATGGCGACGGTAGAGGAACATTCGAAACCCGGAGAGATAGTAGGGGAGGATGTACTTCTTCCGATATACCTCTCGGATGGTGTTTTCCATCTTGAGTACTTCCCTGTGGGAGGCGCCTTCAACAGAACCTTCAAAATAATAAAGATGAGGGGGACCAATCACGGAGAAGGTCTTTATCCCTACGTATTCGTAAAGGGCGCAGGGGTAGTTGTTAGATCTACACCCGTTGAGGTAAATGAGGAAACAAAGGCGGATTATGATGAATCCTTCAAGAGTGCATTGGAAACAGCCGAGGCCATCGACCTTCCGGAGCTAATGGTGGAGAAGATCGAACGAATGCGAGAGGAATGGAATTACAATTACTCACCGGACGAGATACTTGAAATAATTTTATCATCATACCGAGATTAGGTGGAAACGTGGCAGCAAGGATCATGAAGAAGAAGGAACTTGATCGCAGGATGGAGGCAGAAAATGTCTCCCAGCTCAAGTACATGTTAGAAATAGAATTAGATAACCTTATAGCTCGCACCGACATAGACATGAACCTGTTCATCGGTGTTGACGGAAGAATATTCTCTACATCTATCCCGGATAAACTAACGCCCCAGCAATATCAATTGTTGAGTACCTTCAGATCAAACCTGCCGCATCTATGCAATAAACTCAGGGGTGAAGACCTTGAAATATCCATCGAACAATGGAAACGCGGTATGGCCATCGTTGCCTCCGTAGGAGACAACTCATTTCTAACGTGTCTCCTGTCCAAAAGAGAGGATATAAGTAAGATGGGTGACATTTTAGACGACGTAGTCAAGACCACGAAGGTCCTACACCATATATTCGAGCAGAAACCCATGACTGAAGATGTACTTTCACAGTATCCTGATGAGGTACGTAAAGAATTAAAAGATCTTTCCAGACAACTTTTCGTAGAACGCTTTCAACATACTAGACAATTTAAAAAGAATATCAAGGCCCTCGAATTTATCAAGGAGAAGATTAAAAAATCTATCGGTATCGGCCAGGTAGATCAGATTGTTTCGGTAACCTTCAACGAGCTAGGTACGTCCGCACCTTACATGGATGATGATCAATGGTTATTGTTCCTTGATATGGTTGTTGACAATCATTTAAAGAGGCTGATAGGTGACGTTCAAGCCCAAGAATACAAGAAGATGTGGAAGATAGAATTACAGAGAAAATTGAAGAAATTCATATAAGGATATTCATGGAAGACAGACCGGATTACTTGAGGAAAAATTCGGGAGACACCCCGTCCGCCCAAGAAGGTCCCCAAAAAAGTACTTGGGAACACGAGATCATAGATGTACTTGAAAGTATAGAGAATGATTACAGCCAATTTACTAAAAATTTTAACACACTAAGAAAGAATCTTCAGGGATTTATAGACGAAACCGACAAACAGTTAAAGGATATCAAGAGGGAAACCGAAAGGAAAGTTGAATCGGAAGATGTTGAAAAGAACGTAGGCCTTGCGAAAAAACAAATTAAAGACGTAGATAAAAAACTTCACAATGTGATGGATGAGATCGGTTTTGGGGAATCTTTAGATGTGTCGAAAATACCTCCGAAGATACTTGAAAATGTGTACGAAAGCACTCTCGAAGACATAGTATTATCGATGAAACGTAATCTTGGAACCCACGATATGGATATAAAGGTGAGAGATGCTTTGGAGCTGATGCGGAGTCGTACTAGCGGCAGTGAGTTGTTTCAGTTTGATGGAAGAAAGATAAGGGTAAAAAATCTTGTTCCCAGTATAGAACAAAAACTCATCTCTGCGAAACAGGTGCATTCAACGTATACCGAACTTCTTTCCAAATTAATAGAGAACATACCTCATTACGAACCGAAGAATTTCAGGGCGATGATGAAGGCCAAGAGCCTTGAGTTCGCCATAGATAAAGTTACTACATTGATTGAAAGGACTAATCAAATAGAAACCAGATTTAACAATACCACACACATAGTATCTTCATTAACGAACCAGCTTAATTCTAAATTTAATGAAATGGAAGAACGTATGTCCTCCCTGGAGAAAAATATAGAGATAATGATCCAAGATCGTTTTTCAGAATACAATAGAAGGTTAGATGAATTGGAAAGTTCCACAAACGTACTCAAGGATATAGAAGAAGATATTTCCTCTTTGGAGCTCTTCGAAAAAGAAAAGACTGATCTGGAGAACAGATTGGGGGAACTTTCCGCTACTCTAGACATGGAAGTTGCCAAGTTAGAGAAGGAAATAGGTAAGTTGTCAGGGGCGGATATTGAAGCATATGACGATCTAACAGAGGAAGAGAAATTCATCTATTATGCGATCCCCGAGGGCGGTGGGACATTGAATGCTATCGAAAACACCGTAGGCGACGTTGTGGACGATGTTGATAGTAAGATAGAATCTATGTTGGAAAAAGACATGCTTAATAAACTAAAGCGGGGTCGGTGGACTATATATGAGAGGAAGTCCGCCGATGATATCTCGATAATTGAGGAAGAGGTATCGGAGGAAGAGGTATCGGAGGAAGAGATATCGGAGGAAGAGGCATCGGAGGTGGATGAAGCACTCAGCTCAAAAGAATTGATATTATCACGAATATCCGAGGACGGATGTACCCTAGCAAGACTTAATAGGGAAGTGGAGGAGCTAGATAAGGCTGAGATAGAAGCGATTTTGAGCGAATTAATTAATGACGATATACTAACCACCATCAAAAGAAACAGGTGGACGATATATATGAAAGCACCAAATAATATGGAGGTGAAGTAAATTGCTAGATGTAGCACTAGTCTCTCTAATAAAAAATATGAGCGAAAAAGCAGGTATAGAAGGCGCAATTCAGTATTGGTCCCGTGTAGGCGAAAACCTGGCAAAACGTATAGGTGAAGAGGCGTATATGGGATGGCCTTCTTTCAATGTAGCGTTGAAGGAAGGCAGAACGGCTTACTCTATTGAGGGTGATGTCGTTGCACTTACTGACCTTGCAATAACAGACGTAGATGGCGATGTGGTCGGGTACATATATGCATTGGAAACATGTGTATTCACACCCACCATTGAGAGGATAAGATACAGTGTAGGTGAGATACCCGAAGCCGATAGAGCGGTTGCAGAAGAGTACAACAACACTGTACAGAATACGGCAGTTTGTAACTTTTGTGTAATTCACCAAAAGTTTAGGTCCGAAGTCTCTAAAAATATCACGGTAGAAAACCAACCTCTAGAATGTGTACAGTTAGCTAATAGGGGCTTCCGTGGAGATACAAAGATCGCCATAAAAAGTCTAGAAAAAATAGGTATAAATCCCGAATATGTAAGAAGTCTACTAAGGAATTATGCCTGTGTCTATGGAATACTGATGAAAGGAGCAAGATTAAGAGGAAAAGAGGAGGCTGATTGAATATGCATGAAGAAAGGAAAGCACAACTAGGAGAACACAACCCCTTCGTTGATGTTGCCGCGTATCTCTTTTTGGAGGATATCGGTGACAAGCAGGGTGCTGCCGGTATGAACAACTATCTCATGAGTTTGGCTAGCTCTCTTGCCAAAAGCATGCCTAAAGAGGAATATTCCAGCTGGGACGATTTCATAGATAGTCTACAAAAGGGCGAATCTATTATCTCTGCCTTTGAGACTGTCAGATGCCCCACAAATAATTGTGTGGTAACTCAAACATGTCCTTTCACACGAGGTTGGCAGGAGTATACCAAAAGGATTGGCGAATTCGCAGGAATTCATAAAGAAGTGGCTGAATTCTACAATGCTACGGTAAAACCCGGTGCAGTGGATTCACAATGTATCATACATCAAACCTTCCGCAGCGCGGCTTCGGAAAGGATAAAAGTCGGTGGAAGACCGGTTAGGTATGCTCAGGTAGAAGCGGTAACGCCTAACGCAGACGACAAAAGAGCACCCGAAGAATGGCTGCCTATTCTACTGGAAAAAGCAGGCATTACCGAAACAGAACTAAACATGACTATGAGGAACAATGATTGTGTCTGGATCCTTTATCCGGATTAGAGCGACGGTTGTTTTACTTGGAATTATTAACGAGACATGGAGAGCAGAAATACTTCAAGTTGTCCAACTCAAAAGAGGTGGACCAGTTCAAGATAGACCAGAAAGAGGGACCGCCCCTATCTTTTTTAAAAGAACTGGGCATAGTTACATATAAAGAAACCTTTAAAGTTTGGCTGAGAAAATTCCCCAGACCGATCCTAATTTTTTGTGTGAAAGATAGGTTTGTCATAGGGTGGGTCTTTGTGGAAGAGTGGATGAGCTCGGCAAAAGATGGTGAGCCCATATATGTTCTGAGGGGTATAGAAACTTCCGAACGTATGAGGAAAAAAAAGATAGGATATAGACTATTGTTGCTTTCTGCACAGGAAACCCCCGGATATCTTATCACAAAACCCATCAATCCCGGGGCAAAACGTTTCTTTTTGTCTAATTATTTTGTTGATAAAGAAGTATTTCCTCGCTCGCCCATAGATCTTCAGGGACATCCTGGATACCTAATTTTACCGCCTTTTAAAAAGATAAAATTGCTCGAAGATATAGAAGATTATTTTGATTAAATATGTCAACTCGCGGTGAAAATATTTACGGTAAACTTTATCATTGAGTATATATTTGGAGGATATAGTGAAATCATGACTGAAGGTAAAACAAGTACTGCCGAAGGTATCAGTTGGAACCTAACCGACTTTTACGAAGGCATCGATGATCCTGAAATAGAAAAGGATATCACCGAAACAATCGAGAGAGCGGATGACTTTCGTGATAGATATAAAGGAAAAATCAAGATCGGTGGGTTAAAACCATCCGAGTTAAAGAGTGCGCTCAAAGAATACGAAGAGATATACGAATCCATTGGAAAAGTAGCATCTTACGCGATGCTATGCTACTCGCAGAATACTCAGGATCCCGACAGGGGTGCTCTTTTTGCCAAAGCGCAGGAAAAGATAAGTGAAGTGTCAAACAAATTAATTTTCTTCGAACTCGACTGGCAATCACTGGATGATGAAAAGGCCGAAGAATACATAGAATCCGAAGAGCTCAAAAAATACAAAAATTACCTTAGGCAATGGAGAAGACACACACCATACATGCTGTCGGAGAAGGAAGAACAACTCGTCGAATCGCTTCAGAATACAGGGAAGAAAGCCTTTGTCCGGCTCTTCGATGAAACTATTGGTGAAATAAATGTGTCCTACGAGGTCGAGGGAGAAAAGAAGGAGATGGTTTTGGATCAGGCGTTATCTCAATTATACTCTTCAAACAGAGAGGTTAGAATAGCCGCTTCTAAAAGCATTACGGAAGCTTTCAAGGATAGAAAGAAACTATTGACCTTTATCTTCAACAATATTGTTCTCAACCACTCGACTATTGGGGAATTTAGAGGATATCCAGATCCGATGACACCAAGAAACTTGAACAATCGTGTCAAGAAGGAAACAGTCGACGCTCTGATACAGGCATGTATTAACAATGTAGATATCGTACAACAGTTCTATTCTTTAACACGAGATATACTGGGATACGATACATTGTATGATTACGACCGCTATTGCCCACTTCCGGGCGGAACTCCCGATGTAACCTACGAAGATAGTAAAAGCCAGGTGCTTGATGCCTATGGTAAGTTCTCACCTGAATTGAGAGATATCGTCGAGCAATTTTTCGATAATGGATGGATAGATGCAGAGTTGAAAAAGGGGAAGAGAGGAGGTGCTTACAGTGCATCGACCGTACCTTCGGTCCACCCATACATTATGTTGAACTTCACCGATAAAACAAGGGATATGATGACCATGGCCCATGAACTGGGTCACGGTGTACACCAATATTTGGCAAGGGAGCAGGGATATCTACAGCAGAGCACACCTTTAACTACTGCGGAGATGGCAAGTGTATTCGGAGAAATGCTTCTTTTCGATAAATTGATGTCAGAGGTAAAGGACCCACAGACGAAAATGAACCTCCTTGGAAACAAGCTTAAATCTGATTTCGCGACCGTATTCAGACAGGTGATAATGACCCGATTCGAACAAAAATTACACAAGGAGAGAAGAGAAAAAGGAGAACTACGTCCCGAGCAGATCAACGAGCTTTGGCTGGAGGCTAATAGAGAGGAGTTCGGAGACACGGTAGTACTCACCGAGGACTATGGTTGGTGGTGGTCCTATGTACTTCACTTCGTACACTATCCCTTCTACTGTTACGCTTATGCCTTCGGGGAGCTCCTTGTACTAGCACTTTATGATATGTACAAAGAGGAAGGTAAAGAATTCGTACCAAAGTATCTAGATCTTCTACGTAAGGGAGGATCCGAGGACCCGGAGGATCTGCTAAAAAATATCGGCGTCGATATCACTGACCCGAACTTCTGGGAGAGAGGTCTAGCCGTGCTAAGAGAGCATGTAAAGATGGCAGAAGAGCTCGCGGTAGAGCTGGATATGGTACAAAGATAACCAAACGCAAGATTTATAAAAAAAAGAGATATAGCAAAGGTGATAACATGGCATGGGATCAAAGCGAAATACGGAGTCTCAAAGTAAATCATTATATCGTTTTAGATGATGAACCGTGTAGGATCAAAAGTATCGATACATCCAAACCCGGAAAACACGGTGAAGCGAAAGCCCGTCTGCAAGCAATAGGTCTATTCGATGGTAAAAAACATAGCTTAATAAGTCCCGTTACCCATAAGGTAAAGGTTCCTATTATTGACAAAAGAAAGGGACAGATAATTAGCTTAGGTAGTAACGAGGTGAAGATCATGGATCTGACGACCTATGAGACCTTCGGACTGAGAATCGAAGACGATGATATGATGGCTAAGATTGAGCAGGGCCAGGAAGTAGAGTATTTGGAGACAATGGGTAAAAAGAAGATTACCCGGATATGAAAAGAAATCATGTTTGCTGGGGCAAATTGTGAATATCATAGTGCGGACTATGTTATTATCGGAGTTCCCTTCGACTTAACATCTTCCTTCCGTGCAGGAGCGGCTATGGCACCGGACGTGATACGTCAAATGTCCTACGGCTTTGAGCCCTATATGATGGAATACGATGTATCTATTTCAGATATGAAAATCCATGATCTGGGTGATATCTCATCTTGTGGTTCCGTAGAAGATATGGGCGAGGAGCTTAACAATACTGTTAAGAAGGTTGTCGATGATGATAAATTCCCAATTGTTATCGGGGGTGAACATTCCATATCTCCTTATATCATTTCTGCATTCGAAGACGTCTTCGTTCTTATATTGGATGCCCATTTGGATTTTAGGGATAGTTATGAAGGTATGAAAAATTCCCATGCAACGGTAACGAGAAGGATCTCGGAAATGGACCATAAGGGGGTGAAGGTATACGGAGTAAGGTCTATGTCTGAATATGAATCAAACCTTTTAAACAAACCGCTTTTTTTAAGTTCATATGAAATACTTGGGTCGGATGATTATTTGGATAGGATGACGAACGATATAGATGGAGATGTGTACCTATCCGTAGATATGGACGTATTTGATCCATGTTATGCGCCGGGGGTGGGAAACCCGGAGCCTTATGGATTAACGCCTCTTCATTATAAAAAGTTGATATCAATGTTATCATCCAATCTGGTCGGAATGGATGTTGTAGAATTATCCCCAAGATACGACCATGGTGGTATAACGGCTAACCTGGCAACCAAGTTGATATACGACCTTTTCGGATCCAGAGCTGGTGAGTTTACAAGATAAGGTGATTTACTTTATGTTATCGACCTGAGTCGAATTCGATAATATACGCCCTGTGATTTGGTTAGACTTTATGCCCGTGGCGACCAACATAACCCTCATTTTCTTTTCTATAGTGGGATCCACATAACAGCCCCATATTATCTTGGCGTCGGGACTTATTCTTCTCTCTACCTCTTCCGCTACCATCTCGGCGTCACGTACACTCATATCGTTACCTCCGATGACGTTAAGCAGCGCACCCGTCGCTCCCGAAATATCAACGTCGAGAAGCGGGGAGTTGATAGCCTGTTCAATGGCTTCTTTTGCTCTGATATCTCCCGCTGCCTCGGACTCACCCATCCCAATCATGGCTAGACCTGCGCTTTCCATAACTGTTTTTAGGTCATTATAATCAAGATTCACAAGCCCCGGTTTTGTGACCATCTCGGTAAGCCCCTTTATCGAGTGCATCAATACCTCGTCTGCCACTTTAAATGCTTTATTCAATGATAATCTAGGTACCAACTGCAATAATTTATCGTTGGGTATAGTTATTACCGTGTCACTATAGCTCTTTAATTTTCTTAGTCCGTCTCTTGCGTTCTTCGCTCTCGATTTACCCTCTGCAGAGAATGGTGTGGTCAAAATGGAGATTGTTAATGCACCACATTCTTTTGCGATTTGAGATACCGGCCCTATTGATCCTGTTCCTGTTCCTCCGCCAAGACCGCATGTTAAAAATACGATATCAGCATCACCGAGTATATCTTTGAACTGATCAGTGGATTCCAAAACCGCTTTTTCTCCCATTTCAGGCCTCGCCCCGGCTCCCAATCCACGTGTCAAATTTTTCCCAAGAAGTATTTTACGATGCGCCCGAACACCCAATAAATGCTGCGCATCCGTGTTTGCGGCGATCAATTCGGCGCCATGAATCCCCTCATCAAACATGCGATTGATTGTATTGCATCCGGCACCTCCGAGTCCAACGATATATATCTTTGTGCGAAGATCCTTCAATATTTCCTGTAGTTCTTGATCAGTTTCTTCGTCGCCTACATATGCTTTCCCTGAACTTCTAGTTGATAGTGCATCCTTTACAAGAGATTTCATATACGTTTCGCCTCTTTATCTTATACACTGAGGTATAATAAACACGAGTTTATAACCTTTATGGATAGGATAAGATTACAAACTACCTTGTCGAGGCAGATTGAAGATTAGGGGGTTCCGACTTAGAATAATGATCCTAAGCCGGCTGCTGCTTCTTCTTTTTCCTTATCTTCGTCTCTATCGTCCTCTTCCTCTTCGTCTTCTTTTTTCTCAGCAGGTGCCTCATCAGTTGCCGGGCCTGCTGCAGTTGCTACTGCGGGCATTGCGATGCCTTCTTTGATAGCCTCGTCTATATCGATTCCTTCCAGGCAGGCTGTCAATGCCTTAATCCTAGATTCGTCCGGTTCTATTCCGACAGCTTTAAGGATATTCGATATTCCTTCTTCGTTTATCTCTTTTCCCGCCGTATGAAGCACCATTGCGCTGTACACATATTCCATATTTATGCCTCCTATTACATCTATCTATTGATCGTTAATATCTTTCTCAGGTTGTTTTTCGTCATTCTCATCTTCAACTTCATCTTTCTCAATCTCTTCTTCTATATTCAATGCTTTTAAAATATCTTTGTCGAGGGCTTTGTGGTCTAACTTTTTCGATAAGCTCAACATCTTCATGTGAGCTTCGGATAACTTTAGTTTGATAGTTTCTTTAACTATCATATCAGAATTCATAGCAAGACTAAAGGCATCCTTACTTGCCTTGCTCAGCAATATCCTGATGGTCTCTCTGGTCGGATACGCTGCATTTACAGATAGACTTAGAGCATCATGTATACTTCTCTTTATGTCTGAAAGGTACTCTTCCGGGTCCACATCGAGTACATCCTTATAGTATATCGTTCCATTCTCATAAACCACTCTTAAGTTTAAACCCACTATTACCGGGTTTATATCAAGTCTAGTTAACATCTTTGCAAGGTCCGAGTTGATAACATCGCCCTTTTTGACCACTACTTTTGTTTTGTTGATTATTACCTTACCCGATTGAATTGAAGCGGGAATACCTACCTTCTGGAGCTCACCGACAACCGGCCCCGGTTTGAAGGGTGTATTTCCTTTCTGTACTTTTATATTTTCAGGAGCCACTTCGCCGCCGCTTGCAGGGGCATTAGTTTTTGTAGCCTCCATGCGGTTGAATAATTTAAATGGGTTTATGTCTGTATAAACCAAAGCAGTTTGGCCGCTAAGGTGTTCTTTAATCTGATCGATGCCCTCTCTGTCATCAACAACTTTATCGAGTGCTCTTTCTATAAGTGTATTCCGGGATACTGTTAGGTCTATCGTTCCTCTGAGTCTAGATCTTATCTGTTGAAACTGGAATGCGGGGATACCTTCTATGTCTACTACTGCTACCACTGGACTTGTTTTTAGTAAGTCGGTCAACCTTTCGACTTCTTCCTTTTTCCAAACAGGTATTTCATGCATATTTATCCCCTCATCTCACCCTTATTGCCGGGCCCATTGTAGTTTTAATATAAACACTACGTATATTCTGAGAGCCCTTTTCCAAATCGTCGGTTATTCGTTTGATTACAGTTTCTAGGTTTTCGGAGATCTTTTCCGGCCCCATATCAACGGTACCTATAGGTGCATGGAATGTTTTTTTGTCCCTTGACCTTATCCTTACCGTGTTCTTCAAGCTATCAACGGTATTACCCAAATCCATGTTAGGTGTAAAAGGCATGGGCATCTTGCCTTTTGGACCAAGTATAGCTCCTAACTCTCTTCCGATAACGGGCATCAAAGGCGGTTCTGCGATGAAAAAATCGTGTTCTTCCGCCAACTGTCTCGCTCGTTTTTTATCATCTGCTAGTTCGGTTATCTGTTCCGGCTCAATAAGAAGATCAGCTTTCTTCTTTGCTTGGAGTGCAAGGTCACCACTTCCGAAAACGCCGATTTTCATCAATCTACCTCTACCATTTGGTAAAAGAATTTCCTGATCTACTCTGTTATCAGGTTTTGTTAGGTCTATATCTTTTAGATTGATAGCTACCTCAACGCTTTCGTTAAAATTCCTATCAGGTGCTTTTTCCAGGGCCTTTTTAACGGCCGCTAATAACTTTTCATCTGCCAATGTTGATGCCTCCTGTAGTTCAAAGGGTACTTTCATGTACCTCCTACATGGTGAGGTATCATCTTCAGCATTGTTATGTATATAAAGATTGTGTTTATTTGCTTATTATATAGAAATTATTATCCATCACATCAAAAGAGGGGCGGCATTCGCAAAAAGACCCGGTCTTTTGCCCGAAGTGAGAGGAGGAATGTCTCTAGGTTACACACAAACTTAAACTCAAAAACTACAATAACATTTATATTATAGTAAATTCAAGTAATAAGGGACAGATATCCCTTAAAGAGGAGAAAACCGTAGGTGTAAAAATGAAAAATAAAACAGCAAAAATACTAGGTATATCGACAGCCGTATTGCTGTTGTTTTCTGTTTTTGTGGTCGCAGGATTTACAACCACGAGTTCAGATGAAACAACCTTTGCCTTTGTCGAGATACAGAGTATGAAAGATATAGTTGCATTGAGAGAGATGGATGCTAGGATAGTGTATCGCTATGATAATTACGCGTTGATAGAGACCGGCGATGCCGAACGACTGGAAGGAATGGGTATGAACATTGATATGCTGACTTACAGGACGGAATTGTCAGTAAAAGGACATGCATTTGACCTAAACGAGGGACTACCTGCCTTCCCCGAGGAACTAACCATAGAAGGCTACATGCCGGGCACGAAGGGGCTATACCTCGTTCACATGATCGGACCCATAGCGACATCGTGGAGAAACACCCTGACCGACATGGATGTCGAGATATTGGATTATGTACCATACTTTGCTTACGAGGTGTTGATGACACCCGAACAAGCGGACAGGTTGAAGACACTTTATTTCGTGGATTCCGTACATATATACCAACCGGGTTTCAAACTCGCTCACGACCTCAGACCGGGTGCGGTAAACATAGAATTGGTTGACGGAAGTCGTGTGCTAACACAACTGAACGATGCCGAATCCTTTGTGGAACTGGCAAGGATGCCCGAAGTGTACTACATATCAAATTACATCGAGCCGAAGCTGTACGATGAAGTGGCTTCACAGATAATCGGAGGCGGTGTTCATGTATGGGATCCCGATAACAATCCTTACGAGCCGTATCGAGGGCACGGAACCCACGGTGCCTACGTTAACCAGTTAGGTTATACCGGAAACGGTGTTACCATAGCCATTGCGGATACGGGTATACACCCGGACCATGTTGATTTTCAAAACAGGGTAATCGGAGGATACTCTTGGCAGGGCGGTTGGAACGATGAACACGGTCACGGTACCCACTGCGCCGGATCCGCAGCCGGCAATACGCATTTGGGTACACAATTGGTCATAAATGAAATGTGGGGCGATACCCATCAGGATATGGGTGATTTCTACGCTGCCCAGGGACTTGCGTACGACTCCGATCTATTCTCGGTCAGGATTTTTGACGGCCGAGGTATGTGGATCGGCCCGGGAGACAACAAGGAGATAGTTTATGTGGCACGAGAACACGGGGGTGCTTATGTACACTCGAACTCTTGGGGATCGGAATCAAACGGAGCTTATGGCGCTTCTGATAGTGATTACGATACCGTTGTCAGAGATGCGGGTGACGGGGAACCAATGATCATAACAGTATCCGCAGGTAACGCCGGCGATGGACCCAGCTACCAGACCACCGGTAGTCCGGGCAACGCGAAAAACGTGATAACCGTCGGTGCTTCGGAGAACTTCTTGCCCGGCTGGCAGGATGCTGACTATTATGCCGACCCCGACAGAACAGCATATTTCAGCTCTCGAGGTTGGACAGAAGATAACAGGGTTAAACCGGATGTTCAAGCACCGGGATTCTGGATAATATCCACGTATTATAATCCGGATGACGCACCCGGAGACGAGCATTACGCAGGTATGGGTGGTACATCCATGTCAAATCCCGCAGTGGCCGGAGCCGCAGCAGTTTTGGTGGAATGGTACGAAACACACCATGGTTCGCGACCGTCTCCCGCGATGGTGAAGGCTCTTATGATAAACACGGCCTATGATTTGGAGGATCAAGGTGGTGATTACTATACCGGTCCAATACCCAATAGAGATGAAGGCTGGGGTCTTGTAAACCTACCCATGGTAATAGACCCGCCCGTAGATTTTATGCTAGAGGACGAAACCTCCGTGATAGAAACAGGGCAGATACACGAGTATGAAATAGAGTGTATCGATCCCAATGAGCCATTGAAGATATCCCTTGTCTGGACTGATGCACCGGCTGCAGGCGGCTCGAACCCATCTTTGAGAAATGATCTAGACCTGGAAGTACTCGCACCCGGTGGTGACTGGTTTAGAGGAAACGGCTTCCCTACCGATGGTTCAGGCTTCAGTACCTACAGCTATACACTTCCGAATACACCCGCAATGTCCACTTTCGATGGAAATGATGATGGATGGGACAACCGGAACAACGTTGAGAACGTGTATATACACCCGGATAACCTGGAAGCGGGAACATATACGGTAAGGATACATGCAGATGTTCCTTCACCCGTTATCGGTGGCGGGCAGGATTATGCACTAGTGATGTACAATGCCATAGAACCGGGCACAGACCCGAGTCCGTTACCTCCGTCGGATCCTTCTCCTATAGATGGAGCTGTAGATGTGAATACAGATACGGAATTGAGTGTTTACGTAGAGCACCAGGGCGGTAACCGCATGAACGTTTATTTCCACGATGCGTCTGATCACAGTTTGATCGGTCAGCATATGAATATAGGAAGTGGAGAAAGGGCTTCTACGAACTGGAACGATTTGGAATTTGCCACTACTTACGGTTGGTACGCCATAGCCGAGGCTCGCAACGACGGACAAACTGCTACTTCCGCCACATGGACGTTCACCACCCAAAATGCGTTCTTCGATATACCACTATATGCAGGCGGAGATGCCAACGGCTGGAACTTTGTATCCTTCAACCTTATGCCGTTGGACACCTCTCTGCAGACGATACTAACGGATATCGACGGTAACTACGATAAGCTGATGTACTTCGACGCCTCGACCGAAGGATGGAGTTCTTATGTCCCCGGAAGAGAGGCTAGATATAACACACTAGACACCTGGGATCATCATATGGGTATATGGATACATATGACCACCACCGATACGTTGACCATCGAAGGTCACTTACCCGGCAGTACGGACCTTACCTTATATCCCGGTTGGACCATGGTGAGCCTTCCCAGCTCAGGCAGCGGTAACCACGGGTTGCCGGGAGCCATCGATGTGATAGGTTATTTCGACACGTCTCAGACATACAACCTTGCATACGATTTCAGTCCGGGCGCATTCGTGTTCGAACCAGGTAAAGGCTATTGGATACACAATCCAAACGACACTGCGGTAACGTGGACAGTGGACTACTAAAAACCCCTTTCTTTTCTTTTTTATTTTTTTTCAAATTTAGATACAATCTA
>JAFDTZ010000195.1 GCA_019594305.1 Thermoplasmata archaeon | reverse complement strand
TTATCAAACGTTTCAAATTCAGGATACGGAGGCACCGTTACGGTAATCTCATCATACCCTTCATCCACATGTATCGGCTGCTCCTCCACCGGATACAGATAATACCCCGCAACCGCCGCAATTATCACCACCGGCACCACGAACACGGCGATGAGCTTCTTGTTTTTCAAATTCATCTTGTTCACCTTTATTACTGAACATCCATAATCGCACAACACTATAAAACTTTTACTATAATAATATATGGTCGGCGTAATAATATATGGTCGGCGTAATAATATATGGTCGGCGCGGTAGCTATAGCTACCGTATAGTTGGAATCCGTAAAAGCTTCAAATGGTTCTGTGTCCTACAATGTAATCATTACATTCATCCTCTGAAGTACGCACTGCATGGATCGTGCACGAACGAGAGTCGAATTCCATCGATAAGAATGTCGGTCGTACCTCCATTAGACATACCGCCACGACAAGCCGCCTCCATCACACCGCCTCTGCCGCCGCACACCAGAACGGCGCCGTTCCGTGCGATGGCTTCGCCTACCTTCTCTGCATTCTTACAGTCGCCCTCGGTACAGGTTGCTACATCTCCGCCTATCACACTTACGTACATACCACGGCATCCTTGTTGCGGTATATTGGTTTTACGATGTTTTGGATCCTAGTATAATCACACACACTCGATATGACCTAGATTGATATCAAATCTAACACTGATCAGTATTCGTCTACTCCAACTCCGGTGATTCTTTCAAAATGATCTTTATTTCTGGTAACTATCTTATCGATACCTTGAGATAGCATTATCCCTGCGGTAATTGTATCAGGTACCTCTATCATTTTTCCTTTGGATATCAGCTTACCTGCTATTTCCGCACTCCTTTTGCTGGCCTCATAATCCATATCTAGTATTTCTGTTCTTTCGAGAAGTTGTTCTATCCTTTTGATCTGTTTTTCTGTTTTTATACCACGAGAGGAGTGTACCCCTAAAAAGAGTTCGTATACATTGATTTGAGTAGTTACTAAATATTCATCAGCATCGTCAAGTTCTTCAGCTTTTTTCATGGCATCTTCATCCTTTCTCAAGAGATCGATGAAGAAACACGTGTCCAAGCACTTCATTCTGCTCGTTCCTGTATATCAGATGTAAATTTCTTGCGAATATTTTCGATATTCATCTCGATCTTTTCCACCTCTTTCTCATCTACCTTGTCCCAGGAATTGACTGCATCCATCAGCCTACCCTTCTTTTTGACCAACCTTTCCAGTGTATCTGAAAAACTCTCACCATGGAGTTTCTTTTTAGATATCATTTCGTAGACTTCCTCTTTTACTGTTATAGTTCGGGATGTCATTAGTTTAAGTATATCTGTTTCGCATCTATAAAACGTTTTCTAAACCTATTCAAGAGAGTTTCATCGCGATAAACAATTTAAATCTGTTCTTCCAAAACATCCTCTGCTCTCTCCGCCCACCAGACCATGCCGAGCTCCTTGAAGTTGTTCAACGCAGCCTTCATATGCCCCTCGGCCCTTTCCAATTGCCCTCTTTTATGAAAGAGCAATGCATACTCGTACAAGACCCGGGTAAATTCCATCCTGTTATCCGCATCGTCCAACAATTCACGGGCTTTACGGAATTCCTTCTCCGCACCATCTAAGTCACCGGTTTCCCGAAGGACCATACCCTGTACGCGCCTAGCGATGCCTTCTTCACCGGAAGCACCGAGTTCCTGCGATCTCTTGAT
>JAFDTZ010000051.1 GCA_019594305.1 Thermoplasmata archaeon | reverse complement strand
TTATGTTATATACAAACAAAAAAGAGGTGTAAAAAATGAGCGATATAGACGACATAAAGGAACTAAAAAGTGTGATGGAAACCCTGAACGAGACGGTCCCCTCCCTGATATCGGGGATAATCGAGGCCGTTTACAACGTAGAGAACAGCGAAAACCTGGCAAAGAACACAGCCAAATTCTACAAGGAATTGGTGGATGCCGGCATGGATAAGGACCAGGCTTACCAGCTTACCAGGGACTTCATGAAGAGCAGAGACGTTACCAGCTTAGTACGAGAAGCCTTGTCCGGAATGGGTGGTCCCTTCGGCGGAGGAGACATAGATATCGGAGAAGATATGGGCGAGAAGATAAAGGAAAAGATTAAAAAGAAGATGGAGAACGGAGACTGGGAGTAGATCGAAATGTCCAAGGACGGCGAATCCGAAGACGTGGTCAAGATCCTTGTCACACTCGTCGTCCTCTTTCTACCCTTACTAATCAAGCTGTTTTTTGTGTACGCGGGTTACAAGAGAAGGGTGAAAAGAAGAAGACGCATATTCCGTAAGGCCCTTAAAAAAGAGGGTATCGACAATGACACGGTAAAAAGATTGTGTGGTGAGATAGAGGACATATCTCTCAGGGAATTGGTGGGCAAATTCAGCGGAGACATGCCTTTCTTATCATCCTTCAAACTCTGAATTTCGGCAAACCCCTCTTCCAAAAACTTAAAATCGTATAAGTCTTTGAACCCTTCTGAAGCCGCAGTAACTCAGTTGGGAGAGTGCCACGCTGAAGACGTGGATGTCGCCGGTTCAAGTCCGGCCTGCGGCACTATAGGGGCCAAGGATATAGTGTATCTTACCAGGGAAGAAGAGCGGATATTGGACGGTGAAGAGGGTGAAGGTTCAGCAAAGGCGATGAAACTGTTGGTGACTATAGGGGAGATAAACGACGCTCAGAAGCTTATACCCATCAAATCCGCTCAGATAGCCGGTGTGTCCTACAAAACCATGGGTGACGCCGGTCTGGAATTCATAGAGGATTTTTCTAAAAAGGCAGAAGTGGTCGTTAAATCTACACTCAACCCGGCCGGTATGGATCTTTCAGACTATGGATCCGAGTATCCCGAATTCAGAAAAAAACAACTTCGGCTAGTAGAAGCTTACAGCAAGATGGGCATAGAACGCTCATGTACTTGTACACCGTATCTCGTAGGAAACAGACCCCACTTAGATGACCACCTTGCATGGAGTGAAAGTTCCGCAGTATCCTTCGCCAATTCTGCACTAGGTGCAAGAACCAATCGGGAAGGCGGTCCGTCTGCACTGATGGCAGGGATAATCGGAAAAACTTCCTATTATGGTCTTCACCTGAAGGAAAATAGAGCTCCTGAGGTGATTTACAAGGTGGATAAAGACATACCTCCCGCACTGCTTGGTTATCACGTAGGTAATCAAGTGGGCGGTAAGATACCTTACTTTAATGGCATAAAGATAAATAACGACGGGATGAAGTCACTGGGGGCGGCAATGGCAGCCACCGGTGCAGTAGCCCTTTATCACGTTGAAGGTATGACACCCGAGGCAGCTGATTTTTCCCTTGAAGGCCTGGAAAAAGTGGATGTCACCCGTGAGGATATAGATGAATTAAGGGATCGATTGACCCTCCGAGATAAACCCGAGGCCATTGTACTCGGATGTCCACACCTTTCATCCATGGAGATGGAACGGATCGCTAAACATCTGGATAAAAAGAAGCCAAAGGACGGTCCCGAATTAAGAGTATATACGAGCAGATGGGTGAAAGAGCGCTCAAGTCATGCGGTCGCGGTCATCGAGAAATACGGAAAAGTCATTGCAGATACGTGTATGGTGGTAAGCCCATTGGAAGAACTCTACGGTACTGTGGCTACGGATTCGGGAAAGGCGGTTGAATATCTACCCAAATTAGCGGGGCAGAGAGTTATCTATGCTGACCTAGAAAGCCTGCTGGAGCTGATAGCGTGATACTAAAAGGCAGAGGTGTTTCCGGAGGTACGGCGAGAGGAAAAGCTTTGAAGGTGGAAAAAAGGATATCCTTTCTGGGCGATGTTGACCCTTCCACAGGTATATTACATCACGACGGATCAGATATATCAGATACCGTACTGGTATTCCCAGGTGGCAGAGGTAGCACGGTGGGTTCATATGTGATCTATCAACTGAAAAAGAACGGTCATGCACCTTCTGCCATAGTAAACAAACAAACCGAGACTATAGTTGCAGTAGGCGCAATAATCTCCGATATTCCTTTGGTTGATAAAGTTGATATCGAATTGATAGAAAGCGGAGACAGTATTATATTGAATGGGGATGAGGGGACGGTCGAGCTTTTAGATATCGAGTTGCGGCACGTGGTTACTGCTTTCTTACGGAAAGACGATAAGCTCCTCATGGTTAAACGCGGGGAAGCAGTAGGAAGTTACCGTGGTAAATGGTCAGCCATATCAGGTTATCTGGAAGGGGACGATCCTTTGGAACAAGCACGCAATGAGATAATCGAAGAAACAGGTATGACCTCGACCTTTGTATCAAAAGGCGTCAGTCTGTTTGTCCGTGATAGTGATGTCGTTTGGGAGATATCTCCCTTTCTTTTCGAGGTGAAAGGTGATGTCGAACTTAATTGGGAAAATACCGATTATCGCTGGGTTAAACCTGAAAAGATAAAAGAGATGGATACCGTTCCCGGGTTATGGGATGCGTATAAAAATACGGTGTGATATTATGAAGGTCAAAACGAAAGACGGAACAAAAGATATGAGAGCGGTTTGGATGGAGGACGAAAAGGTCTGTATGATAGACCAAAGATTTCTTCCAAGGGAACTAAGATTTTTCACTGCAAATGATCATTATGAAATACGAGATGCAATAAAGAAGATGATGATACGAGGGGCACCTTCCATAGGCGTTACCGCAGCATACGGGATGGCCCAAGCTGCTATCAATGGTGTCAATATAAATGAGGCCTCCAAAGTTATCAAATCGGCCAGACCCACAGCTTACGATCTATTCTACGCGGTGGATCATATGGTAAATAACATGAATAAAGACCCTGTTTCTATGGCTGAAAAATATGCGGATTCGGTGGTCGATAAATGCAAGGCGATAGGAGAACACGGTACATCTCTCATCTCAAACGATACCAAAGTACTCACTCACTGCAACGCCGGAGCCCTCGCTACAGTTGACCACGGTACCGCACTTGCGCCCATAAGGGCTGCACACGATGCAGGGCGCAATGTATTCGTTTTTGTTGATGAGACACGTCCCCGACTCCAGGGGATGCGACTTACAGCCTGGGAACTCGAAAATGAGGGTATATCACATGCAATAATAGTCGACAACGCCGCAGGTCATTTTATACAGAGGGGAGAGGTAGATATGGTGATCGTGGGAACCGACAGAATAGCCGCCAATGGGGACATCGCCAATAAGATCGGTACATACGAGAAGGCGGTGGTTGCAAAAGAGAACGGCGTACCATTCTACGTCGCGGCACCGGTGACCACCTTTGATCCTACCACACCCACAGGTATGGACATACCGATAGAAGAGAGGGATCATCTTGAGGTGTTGGATCTAGAAGGATCACGCATACATCCTGAAGGATCATCCGCGATGAATCCGGCTTTTGACGTTACTCCTGCGCATTATATCACCGGTTTCATCACAGAGAAAGGAGTTTATTCTCCCTCAGAGCTTGAAAACATGTTCTAGTCTATGTACAGCCAAAAATTAATTACCTATTAGGTAATAGCCATGAAGAGACATGAGCGAGGATTGGATATCTGCAAGTGACATAGAAAAGTTCGGGTACTGTCCTCTCAGCTGGTGGTTGAGTAGGGACAAAGACGTGACGTCAGAGGTCTTAAAGAAAGGGACTAAGGATCATCAGGAAATAGGTGAGAAGCTTAATGATGTGAAAGATAAAGAGGAAAAATCACACAGATTAGAGAACCTTATATTATGGCTGGCGGTAGCAGCCTCTTTAGTATCTCTTTCAGGACTCACCTTTGTTAGGACCGAACAACTGCTGAACGAAGTATTCATAATACTTTCTCTGATATGGTTGTTAGCAGCTGTTTTTTTTCTGTATGTGAGCGAAAGTGAGATAATCCGTACAGATCGTTTTGCTATTGAACAAATAATTTTAATTTTTGCCATGGTCGCTACAATTTTGGGTGTTTATAGCATCACTCTCCCCCTATCTGATGATATGATCGCCCGACTAGCACAGATATTATCATTATCCTGGCTGATCGGTGCTAGTTATTGGTTGAAACGCAGTTTAGCACTTACCAAGGAGGCAAAAGAAAAGAGGCGTTCCTTGGATGTTATGCAAGGGGACGTCAAATATGTGGATGTGGCTAAGAAAACACCACCTATGCTGGTATCGAAAAACTATCGTCTAAGGGGCCGTCCCGATTATATATTAGAGATCGATGGTGCGGACATACCCGTTGAGGTTAAAACCGGCCGCGTACCAAGGGGTCCCTTTTTTTCACACATACTTCAGATAGTAGCGTACTGTTTGTTATTGGAGGAAATGAGCGGCAAAACACCTCCATATGGTATAATCAAATACAGTGGGACGGAGTTCGAAATAGAATACGATGAATCACTTAAAGAACTCCTCATAGATAAAATGGCGGACATGAGAGAAATAATGAAAACCGAAGATATTCACAGAAACCATAATCGGGAAGGTAAGTGTAGGCATTGTTCAAGAAGGGAATTATGCCCTGAAGCACTAGTTTGATCCGTCTTCCACGAGTTCATCTACCTTTTCACGGATATAGTCTATATCTTTTTTCATTTTTAACATTTCTTCTTCAAAGGTGCTGAAATCACGCGATGAAAAAACACGATGTGATATGTACATACCCAAGAAGGCGGCGCCGATTATTCCTAAAATAGAGATTACAACGAGGGCAAAGACGAAAGTGTAGAAGCCGGTGAAAATATCACCAACAGGGAAGTAGCCTATGATGATACCGATGGCGAGTATACCGAATATTAAAACTATGAACCCCATCAGTAGCAGGGACAAAGGTATCTTTTTACCCATCTCCGTCCACCACCACCTTTGTAAATCTTTCAGCAAAGGGAAGATCTATGTATTGTATCTCTTTTATTCTTTCGTCGGGATACATCACTTCATAAACAATATTTTCTGTCAATGTTAGACGGTATGATGCATTATGGTAATAAAAGTTATTATCCAACCATATCTTTATTTCCAGTCCAAAATAATCTAAGTTGGTATGATATTCTAGCGAGAAAGAGTTGTTGTAAACCAATTCTTTATCGTTAATGATAAGATTGATACTATCGTATCGGGTGTTTTCTAGCCCCCGTACGTACAATAAAGTATGATTTTCTAGGGTTCCGTTATAATCTATTACAACAAGGGGTATATCTGACGCTGGAGGTTTTGGCGGACTCGTGCAGCCTAGTGTGGCTATGGCTACTAGTGCAACCACGAATATTACAATACCTTTGTACATCTTATGTGCTGTATTGGTCTAGATGATTTTAAATTTATCCCCTAATACATTTGATACTATGGCATTACCAAAAAACAGTAGTTTTTTGTTGAGCCCACTAATGAAACATTAGTGGGCTCAATCGGAAATCCACAGATTTCCAATAACTCGTTAAGCGCAGCTTAACTCGTTAGCCGGACGAGTTGATTTCGAAGAAATCGGTGAGCGAGAGGAACCTGTTCCTCTCAGTTTTCGAATCCGGCTGAGACCAGGAGCATAGCGAATGGGCTCAGCCGGATTCGAACCGGCGATCTCCGCCGTGTGAAGGCGACGTCATAACCAACTAGACTATGAGCCCGTTTGCGAATAGGAGTGTCGAGCCAAACTTGTTTGGCGAGCCAGAGGGATATAGTTCCTCGTGTCTAGACTACGAACCGATCTACGAATGGTGAGCTGTTGGAATCTTTGATTCCGGCTGGGGAAGCAACCTCTGGTTGCTGAGCGTTTGGAACGCAAACCATAAGGGTGTGTTTCGAACAGTGAGCCCGTTTGCGAATAGGATAATTGCCTGATGACGAGTCAATACCTTAATTAATCTTTTTGCTCCTACGAACCAAGGTTTTTATACTCTTTCAAGTCTGTTCAAAAAGATGTCACTTAAATTCTTCGATTACAGCGTAAAAATAAAGACTGAAATTTATCCCACGGAACGTGAAAAGGTAGTAAGATACTGTTTGGAAGAAATATTTCCCGAAACAGAATGGCAATCCGTAGAGCATGAGTTAATCGGCGAAACTAATTCTTTGGAAAACTTTGCGGATATACTTGACGATATGAAGATAAGGGATACCGCTCAAGAACATCTTCTAAGAAAAACGCAGTCCGACACTTGTGCTTTTGCCTTATCGAAACAGGCTACCTGTAACCGTAAGATCAACTTCTCCATAGTTGAACAGCCCCTGGGTCCGGTCCAAGTTATAATTACATGTGACAGGATAGAACCGTTGATAAAAGAATTGACAAAAAAGAGGTCCTACAGATGATATTAGCTTCAAACCCACTTTACTGTTTAAAACCCTTTGAAGAAGTACTTGAAATGATACAACAGCATTATGAAGGCTGGGAATTTTTATCGGAGAATGAACATAGTTGGAACAACCGCGCTCACATCCTGGATGCGTTGAGTACAACGGACATCTACGTTCAGATACACGCGCCTTTCAATGATATCAACATAGCGGCCATGAACCCGAGTATGGCGGAAGCATCGATAACAGAGATCGAACGCTCATTTAAATTGGCATCTATGCTGGATGCGGATATGGTGACGGTACATCCGGGGATATACTCTCCTATGGGTAGGTTTTGGGACGGTGCAAAGGCTAGGGCACACAAATCTTTGAAGCGGTTATCATCTCTCGCAGAAGAATACGGTATAACTTGTGCTCTTGAAAACATGCCCGATCTGGATGTGACCATGGGTGTGACTCCTGAAGAGATGTTAGAATTTATACGATCTTCGGAACTCTCTTTCTGTTTGGATGTCGGACATGCATACACCGGTGGCTTCCTGGATGAATTTTTAGAGATAGATATAGTACCGGCCAATCTTCATCTTCACGATAACGAGGGTAAACTAGATGAACACCGCACACTGGGTGCCGGGGATATACCATTTGAACCAACCCTTAAAAAATTATACCGGTACGAAGGTCATTTTGTCATAGAGGGCAGAAACATAGATAGTCTCGTGGAAAGTAAAATATATCTTGAGAATCTTCTCGACAAACTTTAATATGTACATATCGATTCGAAAAGGAAATGAAAGAATCATTTATAGGATGCGTGGTTGAAAGATGGACGCACTGACTTTATCGGTGTATCTACTGGTCCTTGTGATTTTGATATACCTGAGTGCACGTTTTGCCAGTGCTGAGACGGCGTTGACCGCTTTGAGCAAAGTCGATATCGCCAACATGAAAATAGCCAAGGAAAAGAACTTGGATATAATCATGAAATTGAAAATGGATATGGACAGTACCATAATCACCATTCTCATAGGAAACAATCTTGTAAACATAAGTGCGTCGGCCTTAGCCACAATGATAACATATGACACACTAGGTCATTTAGGGATATCGATCGCAGTGGGCGGACTTACAATATTGATATTGATATTCGGTGAGATAACACCTAAGGGTTTTGCCATCAAGAACAAACAGTTGCTGAGCATAAAAAATGCACGTTTTATCTATACCATGTTCTTAGTTTGCAGACCGTTGATATATGTTCTTAGCGGTATATCGAACCGAATAATACACTTTCTCGGGGGCGAGACTAAGGATGAGAAGATGCGTATCACGGAATCGGATATCAGAGATCTGGCCTCTGCGTTGGAAGACGAGGGCGTTATCAAAGAGGTAGAAAAAGACATACTTCACAATGTTTTTTGGTTCGGAGATCTAAAAGTGAAGTCGGTAAAAGTACCCAAGGAAGACAGTTTTGTTTTAGATTCGGAGATATCTCACTATGAAGGCGTTGAATTCATAAAAGAACATGGGTTCACCAGGATACCGGTTGCAGAGCACGGTACCGAGAAGATTATAGGTGTTCTTTACAGTAAAGACCTACTAGGTGAAGAGATGGGCACCATGGGTGAATACGCTAGAGAAGTGCCCAGATTCGTTAGAAACGATGAAGAGATAACCGATGTTTTTCACCGTATGAAAAAGCAACGAATTCATATGGCTATAGTTCTGGACGAGAACGGTAAGTTCGACGGTTTGATAACACTCGAAGATATTTTGGAAGAGCTTCTCGGTGAGATATACGATGAGTTCGATAGGCGAGAATAGACGAAAAAACTATTTATGGATACGTCTATAACACTACCAAGATGATACTAAACCTCATATTCGGTCTACTATTCATTTTCTTCCTTCCTGGTTTCACCATGGTAAATGCACTTTTTCCAAGGAAGGGTGAACTGGACAAGGAATTTGACATGCTCTATAGGGTAACCCTCGGTATGGGCATGAGTATAGTTACCGTTATACTGGTAGGATTTTTTCTTGGCTCTCTACCCGTGGACGGCGATATGGGATACTTTGTAGCTTCCAATCTTTGGGCGATGCTGATATCACTTACGGCAATATTCTTTGTCATAGGTTGGTATAAAGGTGCATATCAGTGGTTGGGGTGGATACATCACTCTCTTGATAGACCGGCACCACCGGAACCCGCGCCGGAGGGATTTGATTACAAGGACGACAAGTCCATAATGCAGGATATGCAGAAGTTAGCACAACGCCGTCAGCAGCTTAAATACAAGATCAAGGAGGCTAGGGAGAAAAGCAGGTCACAGGCGAAGAGTATTCGTGAGCATTACAGTAAGCAAAGAGATATAGCTGAAGAGGAGCTCAAGGAAGTCGACAAGAAACTCCGGGAACTTGAGAAAAGAAGGGCAGAGGAGATATACTGAGAGGGGGTAAGCCGATGGATTTTGACTACAAGATGGTTCTTGTTATAAGAAAAGATCTTAGACTTTCACCGGGAAAGATGGCGGTACAGACATGCCACGCTGCAGTTACTTGTGCCTTAGCGAGTAAAAAAAAGAATAAATATTTCAACGAGTGGTATCGGGAAGGCCAAAAGAAGGTTGTGTTGAAGTGTGACGATGAGGCCCACATGGATTTTCTAAAGGAGGTCGCCGATAAGAACGGACTGGTTACATCTATTGTTTCCGATGCCGGTTTGACCGAGGTACCGCCGGGCACAAGAACATGTCTCGGTATCGGTCCGGGTCCCAATGACGTTATCGACAAGGTCACCGGAGACCTTGGACTTCTGTGATCAGAAATCGGTGGCATTTATGAAAACAATGATAAGGGCTCTAGGCATAGACGATGCCCCTTTTGAGTTTACAGATGAGAACGTGCTGGTAGTTGGCAGCTTGGTAAGGGCACCCAACTACCTTGAAGGTGTACTTTCAACCGAGGTCGAGGTAGACGGTACTGAGGCTACGGAAAAGCTGATATGTTTGATCAACGAATCGAGATTTGCCGAGCAGATACGAGTGATATTCACCGACGGGGCCGCCCTGGGTGGTTTCAACCTGGTGAACCTAAAAGAGCTTTGGGCCCGGACCGGCATACCGGTGGTGAGTGTCTCCCGTGATCCGCCGGATATGAAATCCATCGAAGAGGCGATGATATCCCACCTAACCGATTGGAGAGAACGGATACGGACGATTAAAAGCGGTGAAGTACATAGTATCCCCACCGAACACAAACCCGTATTTATCCAGGTAGAGGGGCTGGATCCCAAAGAGGCAGGTAGACTTCTAAAGCTATTTACAGTAAGGGGCCGACTTCCCGAACCTATCCGTATAAGTCATATAGTAGCCTCCGGCATCGTAAGGGGCGAATCCAGAGGTCGTGCGTAGTTATCGTAATAACACCATCTTTTTTTTCACTACCTCTTCCGGATAGCCGAAGGGCTCCAGTAATTCTCCGGTAATTCTGTAAAGATAATCTGTGTAGTAATCCTTGTCATAGTGATCAGTTTCCTTACCTTCTACCGCAACCTTTTGTCTATAGTCATTACTGTGTCCGCAGGTGACTACGTATCTCACCTTCTGGCCGGGGTTTACATCTGTTACCATATCAGCATATTGCATAAGTGCCGCCTTTGTTTCCGTCATATGTTTGTAATCATCGACCTCTTTACCTACGGTCTTAGTGAAGTACAACTTTTCACACGGTACTTCGCCTTTTTTTAATCTTGTCCAGGTTCCCTTTACAATATCAAGATATTTCGGTGCGCGTTCCTTTAACTCATCAACGGTATCTGCTTTATCCATCTCTGCCAGTATTTTTTTCTGCACATCTTTAAAAAGGGACGGTGTGTCCTGTCTTCTCAGATAAACTCCCTTAGCTTCTATTTCATCGTTTAGTTTACCAAAATAACGGTTGGGAACGCCTACCCCGGGGTCAGTTTTGGAGGCAAGAAAGATGAGCCACCGATACTTACCTTCCCACTCAAGTTCTATCCCCGTCTCGATGCTCACCTTTTGTATCAATCTCGTTATGTCCTCTTCTCTACCTTTCAACCATAAAGAATCTACGATACCGTGCAATACTTCATATCCTATCTCTTGAGCGATCTCAGCGGCCTCCAACAATATATCCCTGCCGTAGGCGGTTATGCTCTCATGTACTTCTATACTACCGAATCTTGCTTTTTTGTAGCCAGTATATCCGAAACAGGTGACCAGTAGCCATTTGAGACAGTCAGCACGCTGTCTGAATTTATCTTCACCGTTAGAAATCTTCTTGTAATGCTGTCTTCGATGTATAACAGGTGCAACAACGGTAGGTATCACTCCACGCCTATTACTGCACACGCTATATTCGAGCTCCGGAACATTGTGATGACTGGAACCCTCGTCATTGAGGGTTTCAGGAGATAGGTTGTAACGGTCGATTATGGAGGGGTACATGCTGGCGAAGTCGAACTTCAACACATCCTCGTGTATGCCTATACGGGGTTCGAAGACATATCCGCCCCTGTCGGAAAGAAGTAAATGTCTAGCAGACTTGAATCTCTCGGTGAAGTTTTTCTTCCATGGTATGAGATATCCCTCCTTTATCACCTGTATCAATTCCATGGCATCTATGGCGGCCCCCGGAGACCGTCGTGACAAGCGTTGAAGGGGTATTTTCGATAATCGAGATACCTCGATCAACCCTTCAAGTCCCCCTGCCCCGTACATAAAAGAACTCCGGGAATCTATGTGTATCCTGCCCTTTAGAAGATATGCCGGAGGTCTGTACAATACCCTGCCGTATGAATGATATGACCTACCGTTTTTGGGGTAGTACCTTGTCTTTTCCCGACCAAGGGTTAGTTCAACCGAGTTAAGTTCCGCCCGGTGAAAGAGGTAAGGCAGTACGAACGAATCACCTCCCGAGGTGATTATAACATCCGGGTCTGTCCTCCGAATCAATCTGTTCAGTTCGCGAAGTATATAACCTTCGTCTCCCTCTATCTTTTTATGGTTTGTAGAAACCGCTTTCAACGTATCGGATTCTTTTGGTAGATCGCAAGAATCGATATCGATCTCAAGTGAAATGGTTCTTAGGGGCGGTACGGCGTAATGCACACTTTTTTCGGAACCTAAGTCACTCCATTCTCTATCCTTCTCTACCAATGAGAGTGGCATTATATCGTTGTCATTCAGAAAGCGGAGGTCCAGAGGTATGTCTACGTTGTAGAATTCGTATCCCCTGTGTCCGTTGAAGAATTCCAAGGCGTTTATGTGTTTTCTGGGGTCGAATACCTTTCCCGGTGACACCCTCATCAATCTCTTCTCGACGCCGTCCAGTATATCGATTTTTCTGGTCTCCATGCCCGTTTCGAAACCCATATCATCATACGCACGAACAACCTCTCTGTAGTCGCCGTCCAGTGCTCTTACGTAAAATGGTGTGTCGTGCTCATGGGTTATCCTGTAGCACTGCCTATCCGTTTTGAACCAGATCACCATCTTGCCCTTGTTCAGATCCGGATAGATGTCAAGTATCCAACCCCTCATCTTCCAACCTCCGCTTGAGCCTCGCTATCTCCATCTCGTGCTCCAACAGGATCGATATGAATACCGATTCCATGGGGTCCGGATTTGCCTGGTACTGGGCCGCGGAAACGTGTCTCTTCGCCCTTCGCATCAATTCGTCGAATTCTTCCCTTTCCTCCCTCCTGAGGGCCCTTCGAAATTTACCCCACTCGTATATTATCCTGTCCAGCTCCTGCCTAAACGTGGGCACGCTCTTTCCCGTGTATATCACCTCCGCATCTTTTGGTGAATATTTTGGGTTCGATGTCCGCCACCGCGCAGTACAATCGGTATTCCCCTACCAATCGTCGTATGTGTTCCACGGTTTGAGAGCGGAGCCAGATACCCTCTTCGATGCCAAGGTCGTCGTCGGCGAAACGTTCGCTGAGGCCGATCACACCCAAAAATCGAAGGTCCGCATTTTCCCTCAAGATATTCTCCGCTTTACACAGTAAATCTTTCATCTGGTACGCGGTGAACCCCCGGGCCATCCGTACCTTTTTGAGAACGTCCTTCTCGTTGAACCCGTGTTGTTTGCATACCCTGACCATCCAGTAGGGGTCGACGGTGGCGGTCCCGTCCACGATCACGGCACCGAAGGACGTTTCGCCAGCTAATCTGACGGCCAGAGTGCTCACCGGATGGTGTTTTCGGGTTCGGAATACCCTAATATCTCCCAAATTCAACGGGTAGTCCATATCCATAGGATATCAATGTTCTACTTCATAGTATAATAAGCACAAAGGGGGAGGGGTGAGCGAATGTGAGTCTCTAAAAATTGTATCATTTCATACGCCATCGTGCGCCCTCCGGCGTATCCTCTACCACGATGTTCCTTCTGATCAATTCGTCACGTATGAGGTCCGCAAGTGCGAACTCCCTGTTCTCCCTGAGCTTTTCCCGTATCTCCAATAACAGGTCTATGTACTCTCCGCCGTCCACTACGCTTTTTTCAGCCGGTTCCAACGGAATTCCCAGTACTCCTAAAAAGTCTTTGAGTTGTTCCGCCGCTTTAACGAGTATCTCCTTGCGGTTGTGCTTACTTTTATTGATATGCCCGGCGAATTCCAGCAATTTGCTCATGGCCAGGGGCGTATTCAGATCGTCGTCCATGGCGTTTTCGAAATCTTTGCGTATCCATTTTATATGGCCTTCGAGACTATCATCGTCACCGCCGTCCCACGAATCTGCCGTGCGTAGCGTATTTCGGAATCTCTCCAGTCGCTTCTTGGACTCTTCCAGTGAATCTATGCTGAAGTCACTCTGGGAACGGTAGTGTATGCTGGCGAAGAACATGCGGATAACTGCAGGTTCGTACTCGTCGAGTAGCTCGGCAACGGTGTAGAAGTTGCCTTTGCTTTTGGACATCTTTTCGCCGTTCACAGTGATGTGTGCGCTGTGTATCCAATACTTAACGGGTTCCTCGATACAGCAACTCATCGCCATGTTCTGTGCACGTTCGTTGGGGTGGTGCGGAAATATATGGTCCACACCTCCGGTGTGTATGTCGAACTGTTCACCAAGGTATTTGGAGGACATCACACTGCACTCCAGATGCCATCCGGGATATCCCTTACCCCATGGGCTGCTCCACTTCATTATGTGGTTAGGTTCTGCCTTTATCCAGAGTGCGAAGTCCAACGGTGATCTTTTTTCCGATAATTTATTTTCCGAAACGCGTCCTCCGGCACCAGCTTCCAGAGAGTCTCCGGTTCTCTTACCCAGTATGGGGTATCCGTGATCATCTGCAAATTTTGGCACATCGAAGTAGATGGTGCCGTTGCTCTCGTAGGCATAACCATTCTCTATCATCACCTGGATGGCCTCTATCATCTCCATCATGTGTCCCGTAGCCCTCGGGTTGACGTTGTGTATCTTCATGTTCAAGGCATCCATCTCGCGATACCATTTTCTTATCGGTCCTGTCACCAATTCCATCGGCTCCAACTTTTTCTCCCTGGCAGCTTTTGCCACCTTGTCCTCACCCTCATCGG
>JAFDTZ010000163.1 GCA_019594305.1 Thermoplasmata archaeon | reverse complement strand
CCAATTCGTCCATGTTCCCTGCCCTAGCCACTACACTGCCGTCAGGGAGTTTGAACACGAAATCACCGAATCCAAGCTCCTCGGTAAAGAAATTTCTAAGGTCCTGGAGCATGGTTTCGGAGTTCTTGTCCAGGAAGGGAAGGCCCATCTTTTCCGACCGGGTCTTATATTTGGTTTGAGAGGACTGCATGATCACCGGGATGTCACGATCGATGGTTTGGATGAACTCAAACCCGGCGTCATTCACCATGGTGTCGTTCTTGGGAAAAGCGACATCCGAGATTATGGCGAGAATATGTTTTTCGTAATTTTTGTAGACCTCCACGGCCTCCTCGTAGCTCTCGGCCAAAAATATCTTGGGTCTCGCCCTTCGTTTTCGTAGTTTCTCATGTTCGTTAAGGCTTTGTTCAACAAGGGAGCGGGTTTGACGCATAACCTCCTTGTATATCAGGGGCAGGAACATGGATTGATATCTGGCCGAATCCTCGATCACCAGTATAACCTGGACCATGCCCTTCCGTATATCCGGTTCGGCATTTTTCAGGTCCTCGAAATATTTTATGATGGCCAGGAAAAGGGAGGAATCACCGTTCCAAAAAAACACCTTGTCTATACCTTCTTTCCTATCCGCTCCGTGATATTTGTCGATGTCCCTCTTGTTCGTTGCCAGGAGTACCACTGGGATCCCCGGGTGAAGTTCCTTGGCCTTTCTGCCGAAATCTACCGGGTCGAGATCGATGAGATGTGTCATGCTGAGGACAAGATCGTAGTGGTTTTCACGAAGTTCTTGCTCTGCTTCTTTGACTGACGAAACCCTGACGACCCTGGGTGACGCGGTAAGCTCGAGCTCTCGATACTCCCCGAATATCTGCTCGGATAGCCCCCGGTCCTCCTCCAGTATGAATGCATCGTAGAGGCTGGAAACCAGCAGTATGTCACTTATCTTGAAACGCATCAGACCGGAGCGATCGTTTAAACGATTACCTGAGTCATCTTCCACAGGATCGTTATCTCCCTTTCTCATGTCTATGTAAACAAATATCTTTTATTTATAGATTATCCGCTAACTGTCGATAAGCGTGTTCGTATAAGTGCTTGGATAATTTTTTGGATCGTTATTACGGGTCGGCGACCTATCGTTAAATCGCAGTTAACGAAATCTGGCACGGGGGTGTTGGAGATGGTGTAGGGTTAGTTTTTTCTTCATCACACTATAAAGAAGGCACGGAATCACGAGACGTTTTCAATTATTTCATGCAATATGCCACTTTTCGGATAACTACGTTAAGAAGATGCAAAAAATGCCGCGCAACTTGAACCAGTTCCGCTATTTTTCGTTACTAGCGTATCGAGGAATGGAAAAGCGAAGAAAATCTTGCATTTTGTGGTGTTTTTTTCATGTGTGCATAAAGTTTAAATACAATAGTTTAGACTATAATAGTTATGACCATGTTTATTAACCGTGAAGCCGAAATGCGGAAACTGGAGGAGTGGCAGGGTGATGTGGCACTGATATTTGGAAGGCGTAGAGTGGGGAAAACCAGGTTATTGAAGGAGTTCATAAAGGATAAAAACGCACTCTATCTTTTGTGTGCTGATAAGGGAAGCGAGTATAATCTGAAAAATTTCTCACGGATGTTATCCGACGAGTACGATGTACCAGGTCTAAGGTTTGAAAGTTTTAAGGAATTATTCAAATTCCTGGTGAAACAGGAAATAGAGTACATCTGCATAGACGAATTCGGGTACCTGGTAAAATCCGGGGTTGTTCCCGAGTTTCAAGAGATAATCGATGAGATCTTAAAACATAAATTACTCTTGTGCGGTAGCAATATTTCCACCATGAAGTCCGAGATTATGGGATACGATAGTCCGACTTATGGTAGGATGGATCTGATCAAGAAAATACATCCTCTCCGGTTCAAAGATGTGCTAAAGTGGTTTCCTGAGATCGGGATGGAGGATGCGGTTAAGATGTACGGTGCCACCGGAGGTGTCCCCAGGTACATGGAGTTTTTTACGGGGGAGGATGTAGGGGCCGAGATAAGGGATAAAATGTTCGATCCCGATTTGATGCTGTCCCGAGATACCAAACTCCTTCTGCAGGAAGAAATGCCCGAACCTACTCGGTATTATCTTATTTTAGAAGCCATAGCACAAGGCAAAAATTCGCTGACGGAGATATCAAATTATTCCAGAGTTGATCGTAACCAGCTACCCTATTATTTGAATACACTCAGGGATATGGGTTTCGTGAAGCACGAGAAACCGCTATTATCCAAAAAAAGAGGGATCTATGGGATAACTGATAACTACATGAAATTCTGGTTCAGGTTCATATCTCCCTTCTACGAGGAGATCGACAGCGAAAATCTTGTAAACGCGAAGAAAAATTTTGATAAGGAATTCAATACGTATCTCGGACATGTATTTGAAGATGTGTGCCGTGAGATAATCATAGAGATCATAGATTACACCCAGATGCGAAGATGGTGGTATAAGGATAAAGAAATAGATATAACCGCGGTGAACGAGGACGGAAAGAAAATATTTTTGGGAGAATGCAAATGGAGTGATGGGGTTGACGCTGAAAAAATACTCTCGCAGTTGAAGGAAAAGGCGGAGTTTGTGAAGTGGAACAATGATGATCGTCATGAGAACTACATGATAATTGCCAAGTCTTTCTCAAGGAGAACGAACGAAGCGGATTGCTTCGACCTGAACGATTTAAAAAGGATAGTGTGTTGAGAACTACCGATATGATGATATGTTCAATATATCTTCTTTGTATAAAAGGAAGAAAAACGCTTTCCGTAACACCGGTGACCAAACGAGAAGCTAGCTCCGGTATGCTGTTAATTCTGTTGAAATCCATGTAAACGATATTCCGTTCTCCTAATCTATCGAATGCTTCCGGTATAAGACTGGATATATTCGGGACGAAAGGTGGATGTTCTGACCCGCTTTGCCGCTCTCCAACAGGTTTTCCATCTCATCCTCACGGTCTATAAAGCTGTCGCCGGATGCCAGTAGACGGTATTCAAAGGGATTTTCAGTCATCTTATTCACCTTTATACATAAATGTATAATACAAACTTGTATAGTAGTTTGCTGAGGTCATCAAATTATCATGGGATGAAGTCGGGGAATATGTTTACCGCACTTAACGTGTATGTTAACAGATATGTTAACCACACTTAACGTGTTTGTCGATTTTGTGGTCGATGGCTATAACGTTCTCTATTTCGGGACCTTATGAGGATGGTTTACAGGGGGTTATAACCTATTATCCTCTTTTATCGTTGAATCGAAGTTAACGAAATCTGGCACGGGGGGTTTGGTGTGTACGTGGCTTTTTTTCAGTCATAGCTTTGGCATCGTCCGTAAACGGCTACTTTATCCGTTTTAAGATGGTTTCCGGAGTAGAGGATATCACTCTTTCATCTTTGATAGAATTTTTTGATACGAATATCTTATCTCCCTTCAGATGCTTAGTTCTCTCGATAAAAAGATCGATGTCTTTTTTACCGGCTTTTTCAGTCCATTTTACTTCGCCTGCGGCCAGTACCTTTTTACCTCTGGTGATTATGAAATCGATGTCAAAATCTTTGCTGTAAAAATATTCGAAGTTTCCGTCATATATCTGTGCGAACATCTCTCCGCAGAAGTGCTCTAGATGGTGGGGCATCCTATTTTCGATGGTTTCTGTTAGAACAGGATCTGAAACATCCTTTTGGAAAAAATTGAACCTTTCGTCCAGCATGAACCCCAGCTCCATGAAGGGTGACCTTACCTT
>JAFDTZ010000125.1 GCA_019594305.1 Thermoplasmata archaeon | reverse complement strand
CACGGACCTGTTTGCATCCATCCTCCCACCGGTGATTAACATATCTTCGAGAGAAGGTACTTGCTCGACATGAGAAAGAATGGCATTTTTTAGTTCTATCATACCCATACTATTGTTAGCAGACCATATCAATGCGGCGAGTCCCGAAACATGTGGGGCAGCCATTGATGTCCCATGGGCGTAGTCGTAGTTGTTGTCTAATACTGTACTGTAAATATCTACACCAGGTGCCGCAAGATGTACTGTGTTTGGGCCATAATTAGAAAAAGCTGTTATATGATCATTTTGATCAGAAGCAGCAACGGAAATAATATTGGTAAGATTGTAGCTTGAAGGATAATCGGGTTCGATGTCGTTATTCGACCCAACATTTCCTGCTGCAGCTATGAATAGGATATCTTCTTCCTGGTGGGCTTTAATAGCATCATACATTGCTTGATTGAATCCCCATCTTCCATCCCAACCCCAACTATTACTCGTTGCTATTATGTTATCTCCGAAACTCGCGGAGATTACAAACATCCTCAAGAAACATGAAAATGAATTGAGGAGAAGATATGGAATCGTGAAGATCGGAATCTTCGGTTCATATGTACGGAGCGAGGCTGGTGAGGGGAGCGACCTTGATATACTTGTTGAATTTGCGGAGGAGGCTGATCTGGGTTTATTGAAATTTGTGGAGATCGAGAACCACCTCAGCGATCTTCTAGGGGTGAAGGTTGACCTTGTGGAGGAGTCTGCACTTAAACCTCGTATAGGTAAGCATATACTGAAAGAGGTTGTCTACGCATGAGGGAAATCGGTGATTACATTCAGGATGTGATCGATGCTGCGAACAAGGGTATGAAATTTGTTGAGGGTATGGACTATGACGCTTTTTGTAAAGATGATAAAACCATATATGCCGCTATCAGGTCGATAGAGATAATTGGTGAAGCAGTTAAGAATATTCCGGATGAAGTAAGAGAGAAATATCCGGAAATCCCCTGGAGGGATATAGTAGGGATGAGAAACAAACTGATCCATGCATATTTTGGAGCGGACACCAAAAGAGTTTGGAACACCGTTACGAAGGAGATCCCGCCTTTGAAATCAGCATTCGAGAAAATGCTGGATGATCTGTGAACAATGTGATAGGACTTGATATTTGGATCACTATAGGCGAGGTTGGTGAAGATAGTAAGTAAGACCGTAGATAAATCCTTCTTTCCGGTTGCATATCTCACCCGAGAAGCGAACGAAGTGAGCAACTCTTGTCAAAACATTTTCTCGCTCCGCTCAAAAACGATTTTGATTACGCAAAATCAAAGATTTTCCTCACTTTTTCGTTTTTCGCCAAGCTCAAAACAAAAAAGCGCCGAGGGGGAGATTCGAACGCTAATTTACGGGTAAATTCTTAGGTAAAGTCCGTTGGATCCATTTTTCTCTGTAAAATGGGCGGTTGGGAAGCGTGAGCTTTCTGACATATCCATTATCTTTACGGTTCAATACGCCTTTAAACGGTGGAAAATTATGGGCGACGAAAACCCTACCCACCCCGATATAATGGTAAAATTGATTTCTTGCGGTGGAGCCAAAAGTTCTGAGTGTCAGGATATTTTGTAAGTCATATATAGATTTAATATCTCTTAGTTCCTTCTTTGTAATCTCTGAAAGACATTACCGCTTCCACTATTTGAAATTGAGTGAGACCTCCCCATCATGGTCACTCACCATATCATGAGTTGTCGAGTAGTATCGTCATGAGAGGTACACCTGATGCTGGTAGGGGTTAAGACCCCTGACCCGGGATCCGTGACCAGGATCGCGAGTAAATATTATTCGTTACTGTAAAAGGTCCATCCGTCCTGTTCCATCCATGGATAGTTGTCTTGAGCACCTGCGCCCCCATCAATCTCATAGGGGATATCACCTATGCCATCGCCTCTATCTTCTCCTTCGTAATCAGACCAATAGTTTCCTCCTTTCCCTTCTTTAGCGGGGTCACCCGTATCCCATTGGTTATCATCGTTGTCCCAGGCTTGGTTTGTATTATTGATGAAATTGTTGTTGTATATAATGTTGTCAAAGGCGGAATCAATGTAAACACCATAATGATTGTAGGATAGGACATTTTCCATGATTATGTTGTGCATAGGTATACCAAATTGATCGTACATGACACCGTTGTTTATGAGGTTATTATCCAAACCGTTAGTGTTTCCATCGAGGATTATACCGGCGTTTTGGTTGTTCGTGATGTTGTTGTTGGATATAGTATTATCTGTTGTCCAGTGGATTCCCCTACTGATAATAATACCATCTCCATTATATGAGATGGTGTTGTTGTCTATCGTATTATTATGTGTTCCACTGAACACGATACCAACTTCTTCATTGTGAGAGATAATATTTTCAGTAATATTATTGTTATAGTGGCTATTTGAAATGGATATACCTATCTCATTATAAGATACATTATTTCCATGGATAGTGTTGGATTTGGCATAAATGAAGAGTAGTATTCCGAGCCTATTATCCGACACATTGTTACCAGTAATCATGTTGTTGTATGAGGATTCATAAACATGTATGCCAATATCACTCTCCGATACGTTGTTTCCTTTAATAATGTTGCCTTCGGTGGAATCAAGAATATATATGCCCCATCCACTGTACGAGACAATGTTGTATTCTACCATATTGTAGTCAGAAGAACTCAGGAAAATACCATCACTTCGAATGTTGGAAATCCCGTTATTTTCACTATTCGATACTATATTAGAAGTAATTGTGTTATTATTTGATTCATCAAGAGAGATACCTCCTTTTCCATCATTATCTGAAACGATGTTATGAGATATTTTTACGCCTTCTGAGCCCAAAAGTGTTGTACCACCATCTTTATTATATCTCACTATCGAATTATAAATAACGCCGTTAGCTTGTTTGATGTATATCTCTGTAGCATCTCCCCTCTCATCACTCCACACAACACACGCATACCCCTCACTGTCTATGGAAATAGACGGCAATATCGCATGTGGAGTATCAGGTGTAAGATCCATGTTCGGTACTATTACTTTGTCGTCTCTGTCCAACAACCGGGAGTATCTTATCCTGGTGAACTCGTTTCCCTCTTCCATCCAAACCACATGCCAGTTACCATCTGTATCTATAGCGACATCGGGGTATATCGAATTTCCCGAACTTCCGGTTGATATCAGTATGTCATCCGACCATACCCATTCTTCCGAAATATATTCTGCATACATACCATATACATTGTAGTTTCCTGTGAAAAAATTGAATCTACACCATACGAGGTAAACATTATTTTCTGTAGCGTCCATTGAAATGTAGCCATATGGCATCTCGGGTGCAAAGGGCCCCCCGTAACTAACAATCTCTTCAGAATCTGTCCAGTTTCCTCCACCGTCCTGACTGTATATGTAATATATGTAGCCCTCACTGGCTATTGCAACGTGAATTGTATCATCCGCTACTGCGATTTCAGGTATTCCGACCTCTATCTCAAAATCATGTTCATCCGTCTCAGACCAGCCATCCCCCGTCCATTTTATCATTACCGATCCTGTGATGGGAAATGGAGGGTCAGGGCGATACAGATACGCTACGTAAATAATATCCCCCTCAACATCAACTGACGGGAAACATGAGAGACTTATAATGTAGGGTTCATTGGCCCAGATATCGCCTCCGTTAGAACTGTACTGTACATAAAGAGTTGGAGCTTCTTCCGGATCCCATGGGTAGACCTGGGTCCACACTTCCCACGCCACAGCAAGGTTATCTCCGTCGGCGGCAAAATCGATGTTTCCGATATATCCCTCTTCAATATCGCTTTCCGGCACAACTATCGGGTCTGTCCATGTTATGCCCTTATCCGAAGACATCATGAAATTGATATGTTGTGCATCTTCGTCCAGGTACACCATGTACCGGTTGCCGTTACCTGCCGCTATCACTGGCTGGGTGGATTCGTTACCGTCGTCGGTCAGCTGGAGGTCGTAGTCACCGGGGGCATGGCGATACAGACTTCTCGCATGTATAGGTCCAGGTGTGGAACCCTCAATACATATACCATCCATTCGATTGTACTGGACCGTTACATCTTCGATGCGGGGTGTGCTCCTGGTCACCCCATTATCCTGTGCGCTCGATGTCACCCAGATGCCGTGACCTTTTGCTATGTCAGGGTTGTAGCCATCCAATCGCCCGATTACTGTCTCTTCACCACTAATATATGCTTCCACATCGCCCGTGATGTAAACGCTGTGAGTGTCAGCCTCCAGGATGTTTGTGTTATCTAGTACACAAACGCTTCCCTCGAAGTTCTGTATGCCACCCGGTTCGGTGAGATCGTTACGGTCACCATAGGTGTACATCACGTTGGCACCCAAGAAGTCAGCGGTACCGTAGTTGTGGAAGAAATAAGTGAGCAAATGGTTTTCAGCAGATGACATGATGGTCGTGCTGCGGAGCGGGCTGTTGACGATGAACTTGCCGCCGGCGGTGATGTTGATGCCGAATTGCCCCGCATAATCCGGGTTCTCGATCACGAAGGTGACGTTGTCGTTGAATATAAGCGTGCCGCCGTTTTCTATTACGAGGTTACCACCTTGACCAAATGGGGATTTTTTCATCACGATTTCCGTGCTATTGTAACCGGGACTAGGATATTCTTCTTCTTCATTTGTTGGCACGGTATGACCATCCCACCATGTTATCTTCTCTTCAGCCTCCTGTGTAACTGTAAAACCAAAACTCATGATCCTCGGTGGGGCTTCGACGGTCTCAACAGGAGACCCGTACACTTCGTACTCTCCGGTCATGTTGAACCTTATGTGATGCATACCTCGGCGTGTAGGATGCCAATTTACCGTCAATAATTTATGTTCCTCCGCCTCCAGCCCTTCGATTCTCATGCGGTCTATCTCGGTCTCCGTACCCTCAGGCATCCACGAGTACATATCTATGTTCACATCGCATGTGTATACATTTAACACTATTTCATATGCATCTATAAAATTGTACAGAGCTAGGTCATATTCTTTTTCTATGAACTTCTCCAACGCGGCATCGTAGATACGAGCAGCCTCAATAACATCGGGATTATCGGTACCGAAATTACGCCCTGCCTCACAGATGACCGTTCCTACTTTAAATTTTACATTCTCAGTGAGTTCAATGATGATATCTTCCGTTGGTATCCCATTACCGACCTGCTCCGCAGCAATCAAATGCTCCACGGCATTGCGGACGGATCTGATGGACTCTTCCCTTTGATGTTGCTTAACCTGTATTACCGACTCCTCAAGACTTTCGATTGCTTTTTCAAGCTTTTCCACCCAAGGATTCTCATAGTATTCATCCCGAAGTTCGTCAATGTTTCCAATCGTAGCGGTTATGTTCTCGGTGTAAATAGGTTCACCAATGCTTCCGCCTATATTATAAACAGTTATGTATAGTTCGTTATCGGAATCCAAGTAAATAACCGGTGAATCCGCCCGAACAGATGTAACTCCGATAAAAGTTCTCTCGAGTCCGTTGTTTTCTTCTTCCTCGACGTTCAAAATATCTCTCGGACGTAATAACATGTTAAAGTCATCGTACATAAAGTACCTTGGTGATTCGATATTTCGTTCCCAACTATCTGTATCTGCTTGAGGTATGTTAACTTCGTCATCCTCAACCGAACACGCCGGTACGATGGCAGCACTGAATATCAGTGCTGATACGATCAAAAAACATAGCCCGTACATTCCAAACCCTAAATTATCTTTTGTTTTCATGTTGCTCTCCTCCTTTTATTAAGGTGGCCGTTAACTTTAACGGCATAGTTCTATAAATAACTTTCGCAATATAGTT
>JAFDTZ010000106.1 GCA_019594305.1 Thermoplasmata archaeon | reverse complement strand
TCATCAAAGAGTTCTTCACCCAGTACGTATCGTTCGTCGGCTCCGTCTCTTTTACTCTCAAGCCAATCTTCGTATTCTTCAAGTGCCTCGTCCGCTCTGTCGATAGCTACGCTTAGTTCTTTGAGCTTATCCTCATCCAAACCGTTTTGACTGGCGATCATTAAAACCAGCTTGAATAGCATCGGCAGTTGTTCAACGGATTCCGATGCCATATCCACCCACATGCGGACCGGCTCTGTCAATGCCGACTTTGAAGATTCTACGAATTTCGGAATACCTTCGATACGGCCCTTTATGCTCTCCAATCTTTCTTCCAGGGGTGCGAAATCACGTTTCAGTAAAGGGAATATACTGCCCCCTATGACGGACGGAACGGATGGATTCTTCTTCCAAAACTCTAGCTTCTTATCACTAAAAAGCATCAAATCGAGAACGTGTAACCCTACCTCTCTCGCATATCTATTTTTTTCCGATAGTTTATCCGGATCGAAAGATTTCAATTTTTCTAAACTCTCTTCTATCAATTCGATATCCTTCTGATGTTTTTCCAAGGATCCATCAGGCAGCAGATGATCGTAATCATGTACCCCGATGTGAGTTGCAAGGTGCGGGTTTCTTTCTATAAAGGTATCGAAAATCTCTTCCTGAAATTTTTTGAATTCGTCGTCTAACATATGCTTCGCCATAAGCCTGAGTTATTGGACATTAATATCTTTTTCTCAAGGAATTCACATCGTATGTTCCTCTATGCCCGTCCCAATTCACACTGGCATCCTCTACCTCAAATCCCCATTTGAAGTTGGGTGCATTCAATACAAGACTTTCGTACTCTCCACCCTCCCCTGCCAAGTTTATACCGTACCGCCGGTTGAGTTCCGTCAGCTCGCCCAAGCACTGTCTATCCACTTTTCGTCCGAGCCATCCCTCGTCAAGTCCCAGCGCGGCTACCCCTACGATTATACACTCGAATCCCTCTTCGAGGAGCATCTCCATTATATCAACTGGCTCCATACCCCATAGCGGCGAAATAACTTTTAAATCTTTATCGGCGGCGATGTCCTCGATCCTATCTCTCTGATACTTAGATGCAACAGCACCGGTTATCACCCCTTCGACATCAACAGAGTTCAAAGCATCCTCAAGATCGGCTAGCTCTTCTTCCTTTATCCCACTCGATATCTTTTGGACAAGTGGTATATCCATAGCTTCGGCCAGCATGGTTACCAGCCCCAGATTCGGTTTGTGAAACATGTAGGAATCGTTTCTATCCGGAAGGATGGTTATTAGCCGGTCTACCTCAATACCTCTTTCCTGTGCCATCCAAAGAGCAAGGGTAGAATCTTTTCCACCGGAATACAGGGCAGCGTAAGCCATGTCGGTCTATTCAATAAAAGGTTTAAATATCTTCCCGGTTTTGCATCAGTGTATGGACGTGATCTTCCACCCCGATTACCTACTTCACCGTCACAGGGGGGCACACCCCGAGCGGCCGGAAAGGCTGAACGCCGTATTGGAACGACTCGAGCTCGAAGATTTAGCCGGCAATATATCCATCCCCGAGCCGGCTACCGAGGATGTTCTCATGTCCGTTCATTCAAAGGATTACGTGATATCTATGGGGGAATATGGTGCGGGATATATTGACGGTGGCGACACCTACCTGGGTGAGAACACCTACGATATAGCATTACTCGCAGCCGGAGGTGCCCGATTATCCTCTGACTTAGCCAAAAAAGGCAAGGCCTCCATGGCCCTTTTGCGGCCGCCGGGCCATCACGCGGGCGCCTATTACGGCGGTGGTTTCTGCTACTTCAACAACATCGCCATCGCTGCAGCATTTTCAGAGATGAAAAAAGTTGCAATACTGGATTTCGACGGTCATCACGGTAATGGTACGAGCGATATATTCTACTCCTCTAATGATGTACTGTTCATCTCGACACATCATTACGGCATCTATCCCGGAACCGGAGATAGCATCGCCATAGGAGAGAATGAAGGCGAGGGATACAATGTTAATATCCCATTCCGCACCGGCGTAGGTGATTCATCGATCGAATATGCGTGGAACGAGTTGATTGAACCCCTTCTACAACAGTACACCCCTCAGATGATCTTAGTGTCTCTGGGCACGGACGGTCATTATGCAGACGGGATGACCGGTCTTTCCTTGTCAAGCCGTGCATATCTGGACATGGCGAAAAGGACCATTGATTTATCCGATAAGTTATGTAAAGGAAGAACAGCTTTCTTTCTGGAAGGTGGATATCACTTAGGATCGTTAGAAGAGATCATAGCCGGAATAATCGCTTATACCGAAGGTAGAGGGGTAAAATTGGAATGGACGGACGAACACGATAACCGATGTCTAGGCAGAGAGGCGGTGGACCGTACCAAACACTGCATTGACGATCACTGGAATCTTTCGTGAAGTCTACTGACCCCTGTACTTGGGATGTTTTCTCATCCGATCGAGTTTTTTCTCCTTTTCGTCGAATATAACTCTTCTCATGTGTTCCAAACCTTCGTCCAGTGCCCTCATTATGTTCCAATCGTATTCTTTTACATAAAACATACCATGGTCCGATTGAAGTCTTATACGAAGGCTATACTTTGTTTCGGTCCCCGCTTCATTGTGGGTGACCACATGAATATTCATAACCAACGGTTTGATTACGTTATTGAATTTTTGAAGGTATTTTTGTATGAGTTCATACATCATATCAAGTGTATCCGGGCCTTCGTTTAGTCCGGTGATCTGAACATACACCTGTTCACCTTCCTTGAAGCTGGCCAGCGTTTCGATAAGGTCGATAGTAGTGATAATGCCTTTGATCTCTCCATCCTCGTCCAATGCGATGAGGGTAGATATATCGTTTTTAGCCATCTTACGTGCCGCATCAACACACTTTTCATCCGGTGTGGTAGTTATGGGTGGGGAGGTCATCAAACTCCTTATCTCTATCTCTCTGTGAGGTGAGTCCCGCTCGCCGGTCATGTCACCTTTCTCTTCCCTAAGATACGGGTAAAGATCGGATTTGATCATGTCCTTTATACCGATCATCCCGCTCAATTTACCATCTTTATTTACCACTGGAATTACCTTTTCATCAAAGTCCCTCATCATGTTCTTTGCCATGTCGATGGTATCATGTTCGGTGATAGTCGACGGAGTTGGGGTCATTATCTCGTTGACCTTAAGATCCTTGAATTCTACCATCCGAGGTATCTTTCGGACTATGTCGGACCGGGAAACGAATCCTATTATGTCTCCTTCGTGCGATGTGACCGGTATACCTCTATATCCGGAAGACATCAGCATCTCGCATATGTCCACTACATTGTCGTCAACTTGAACCGATGGTGGACTGTGCATTACATTCTCCAATTTGGTGGAAAGGGGTAGATGCCGTCTCTGGGTGAACATCTCCTGTGTTACCATGCCCACCATGTCACCATCTTCGTCCTTTATCATCACTTCGGAGATGCCGTGCTTCTTCATTATTCCCATCGCATGAGAAAGAGTTTCGTCTTTGCTCGCCGCGATCAAGTTCTTGCTCATAAGGTCTTTTGCCGTATAGTCGTCGATTCCCGCCAAGTTCTCACCTTCTGGTAGTATCTTATGTTCACCCTTAGACAGGGGAGATATATAAAAGGATTGTTCTTTGCTTAACTTCATCCCGAAAAAATTAAGGTAGTGCAGGAAAACGGTTTAATAACCCCTGTGCAATACTCCGTCAAGGTGCTAACATGAAAGAAGATGTAAAATTCATATACGAACAGGTGGACAAACACCATGACTGGTTCTCTAAGTCGATACCTATGATCGCATCCGAGAACATAATAAGCCCCATGGCCCGTGATTTGTTGATTTGTGATTTTCACGATAGATATGCCGAGGGTGCTCCCGGTGCAAGGTATTATCAGGGGAACATTTACGTGGATGAGGTGGAGATCAGAACGGAAGAACTGGCCAAGAAGTTATTTGATGCGGAGTACGCCGATGTAAGGCCGATATCCGGTACGGTTGCCAACATGGCGGTACTCATGGCCTTCGGCGGGCCGGACAAGAAGATAACCTCTGTTGACGTATCCTCCGGCGCACACATAAGCAGCGCACACTTCGGTGCGGTGGGTCTTCGCGGTATGAACCCGATAACCTATCCTTTTAACGTGGAAGAAATGAACATAGACGTAGATGGAACACGTCGTTTGCTGCTCAAAGAGAAACCCGACATAGCCCTTTTCGGCCAATCGGTCTTCCTATTCCCGACACCTATTAAGGAACTCGAAGACGCCTTCCAGGAAGTGGGCTGTCATGTATGGTACGACGCGGCTCACGTTTTAGGTCTCATAGCCGGAGGAGAATTCCAGGATCCGTTACGAGAGGGAGTCGAAGTGATCACCGGCAGTACTCACAAAACGTTACCCGGACCCCAGCATGGAATACTTCTAGCTAATCCACGTGATGAAGAATCTCGAGAGAAACTATTCTGGTCTGTTTTCCCGGGTGTTCTTTCAAACCATCATCTTCACGCAATGGCGGCACTCGGTGTCTCCCTCGCGGAGCATATGGAATTCGGCAGGGATTACGCTAAACAGATCATCAAGAACGCTAAAGCCCTCGGACAGGCACTCTACGAACGTGGGTTTGACGTGATGTGTCCTGAAAAGGGATTCACGGAAAGTCACACCATAGCCATGGACGTTAGAGAGTACGGCGGCGGTGAAACTTCAGTGGTGAATATGGAAAAAGCAAATATGATATCCAACAAGAACCTGATGCCTTGGGACGATGTGGATAGTGCTCAGGAACCCAGCGGAATACGCTTGGGCAGTCAGGAACTTACCAGGCTAGGCATGAAAGAGTCACATATGGCCGAAGTAGCGGAATTCATAAAAAGAGTAGTTATAGACGATGAAGATACCGATAAAGTACGTGATGATGTTACGGAATTCAGAAAGGACTTCAAAGGTATACACTACTGCTACAAGGAAGGTATGCCGGCCCATGAGAGGTTCAGCTTCTTAAAAGATTGAACTCAATCCATCAATAGTTTGTACTCCTCCGGGGATATAAGCGAGTCCAATCCGGATCCGTCAGACAGCTCTATCACAGCTATCCAACCATCGCCGTAGGGGTCCTCATTTATTATCTCTGGTGAGTCGTCCAGCTCCTGGTTTACTTTCACGATGGTACCGGAAACCGGCGTGTATAGGTCCGAGACGGTTTTGACAGATTCAACGGCACCTATCATATCGCCCTTCTCTACTATTTCATCCTTCTCGGGAAGTTCGACATAAACTATCTCTCCCAGCTCACTCTGGGCATAATCGGTTATGCCGTATCTAACTGTCTTTCCATCATCGATTTTGACCCATTCGTGGTTTTCAGTATATTTCAGATCTTCAGGGATTTCGACCATTTTATAACACCTACCGCTCAATAGTTAATGCAGATATTTAATATATTCGTCAATAAACCACGAGAACTCCTGCACAGTTCGAAATTTGTTTGTAATCACATCGTAGCCCCCGCTTATTTATTTCATTACAAAGCTTTTCGCTTATAATATAATACTCTCCAACATCCCAATCGTCCATGTAAGTCGTTTTACACTTCTTCAAATCATCCTCGGTTTGAAAAGCGATGTCCGCTATTATAATCATCCCTCCTTCTCGAAGTATCTCTTTAGCGGAGTTGATTAAATTCAATTTTGACTCATCATCTATGTGATGTATTGCATAGGAGGAAACTATGAAATCGAAGCGCATATTGCACATATCTTCAGGAATACCTTGGTTGATATCATGGAGGAAAAAAGCTCCGTCAGGCATCTTATCTTTCGCTTTCTCGATCATCTCTTCGGAAAAATCGATTCCGACTATTTTCGCCCCCTCTTCGTATAGATCATAGGTGAGAAGTCCGGTTCCAACACCTATATCCAATATTTTTTTTCCACGGGCATTACCGATAAAACTACGTACTTATCAAGAACTTCATAGTAACCCTCGAAAGGATATCCTTCCCTACCCTCTAATACCGATTGGTCGTAATCCTTCGATCATTTATCGAACCTATCTCGGTTCAAGCTTCTTCATCCCTACCATCATACAACACTTCACCGTTGATAACCGTCATCACCACTTCGATATTCTGTATGTCGTCGGATTCAAGGGGATTTTCCGATAGTACGATAAAATCGGCATCCATTCCATTTGATAAATTACCTTGATTAGATTCGTCCAAACCCACATAAGCACTGTTGGTTATGTAACATTGTAGGGCATTATATGTTGATATTCTCTGTTCCAGCATCGGGTGATTCACCGCGGAGAACACACCAAAAAGAGGGCCGAGGGGCATTGTATCCGACCCAAAGGCCATTTTTACCAACGCTCTTTGTGCATCCCAGTAAGGGTTACACATCTTCAATCTCTCTTTTCCCAGCCGTCGTTCGTTCATACCTCTCGGCCGCGACCACTTATATGCAAAGTTAGGTTGAACAGAGAGGATCAGGTTGAGGTCTCTAATGCGTCTTATGTTAACCTCGGATAGTACCTCGGCGTGTTCGATACGATGTCTGAGTTCCTTTGTACGGGTGGCGGCGGCTTCGAAGGCGTCGAGAAGAACGGTCAAGGCCCTATCACCGATGGCGTGGGCCATGACCTGAAAACCTCGTGATTCCGCGGTCTCGATTATATCTTCAAGCTCGTCCTGGGAAAGTAGTAGAATCCCCCGGTTACCAGGGTCGTCCTCGTAATCCTCTTCAAGTGCTGCGGTACGCCCTCCCAATGAACCGTCAACGAATACCTTTATACCACGAAGTGAGAGATAAGGACTCACCACGGACGGTTCCAGGTCTCCGAGGTCATTGTAACGTAAGTAGCATCTGATCCTGAAGTTTAAGTCACCGTCTTCGTTTAACTCCTTATATGCCTCCCAGCCTTCCCTATCTACTATCTCGTGCGCACAGGTTATTCCCATCTCTCGGGCCTTCTGTATTGCCCTTCGGATGGCATCTTTCTTGTCTGCCCTGGTTATCCCGATGATCTCCCCGAGCCGCCATAATTGCTCCTCTTTGATGATCCCTGTCTTGGGATCTATGTTCTCCCCTTCACCTATCATCTCCAATGCCTTACTGTTACAAACGGCAAGATGTGTGCAAACACGGATTATGACCACGGGCGATTCTGTTGAAATCTCATCTAACTCTTTCTTCGTCGGATATTTACCCTTCTTCCATTTTGTTTCGTCGAAATCAGTACCTATTATCCAACCTTTACATGTCTCGCCTGATTCCAGCTTTTTAGACATGTAATATTTTGCTTCTTCGAATGACTCTATGCTCGATAGATCAACATTGATCATATTCAACCCCATATTAAGAAGATGGGTATGTGCATCTATAAATCCGGGAAGAACTGTAAGTCCTTGGAGGTTGACGATATCGTCGGAGTCTTCCATTATAGCATCATAATCGCCTGTGTTTCGTACTTTACCTCCATCTATCACGAATCCGTGAAAAACCTGTTTTCTTCCCACTAGAGGGATAACATCACAATTAATCACACCAGTACTGATTTTCAAACCACCTTCCGATATTTTAGAGGAAATCTTGCATCTTCGAAACAATTCGAGGCGTGTCGGACAATATCTTTTCTAGATTACCGTCCTT
>JAFDTZ010000012.1 GCA_019594305.1 Thermoplasmata archaeon | reverse complement strand
CGGTAATGAGATCGGCGATGTTACTGCTACAACCGTATGGAGCATCGATGCAGATGCAGGCGGTAGCTGGGTGGATAACGTATACACATCAGAGGTTGCAGGTACGTGGACGGTGACTGGAGATAATGACGGAATGATAGATACTGCTACTTTGACAGTCATACACGCTTCTGCACACTATATCGTGATATCACCCCCTGATTCCACCATCGTTGTCGGTGGTACGGAAACTTACACTTCCATCGTGTACGACGAATTTGGTAATGAGATCGGTGATGTAACCGATGATACGAATTGGTCCATCGAAGCCGGTGCCGGTGGTAGTTGGCAAAATAACGTTTATTATTCTGAAGTCGCCGGTACGTGGACAGTGACCGGAGACTACGATGATATGAACGACACTGCAACTCTTACCGTTCAATCAGGGGATGAAGATTACATCCTTATATCACCTTCAAATTCCACTGTAACTGCGGGAGAATCACAAGTTTACACCGCTATAGTCTACGATGAATTCGGTAATGAGATAGGAGATGTTACTGCAGATACAGAGTGGTCCATTCAAGCTGGAGCAGGTGGTAGCTGGCTGGATAACGTATACACATCCGAATTCGTCGGTACATGGACAGTCACTGGCACATATCTAGGACTTTCGGATCATGCAAATCTTACCGTTGAAACAGGACCTGAAGAATATATCCTGATCTCTCCTGAAGAGTCTATCATCACAGCAGGGCAATCACAAGCTTACACCGCAACCGCATATGACCAATTTGGTAACCAGATAGGTGATGTAACTGCTACAACATCGTGGAGCATCGATCCAGGTGCAGGTGGCAGTTGGGAAGACAATGTTTACACTTCTCAGTTCGCAGGTACCTGGACGGTGACCGGTGAATACGAAGGATTACAAGACACTGCAACATTGACCGTCGATCCCGGAGATGAATATTCTATCATCATCTCACCATCTACTTCAACCATCACAGCCGGTCAAACAGAGGCGTACAGTGCGACTGCATATGACCAATTTGGTAATGAGATAGGAGATGTAACTGCTACAACATCGTGGAGCATAGATATAGATGCAGGTGGCAGCTGGACAGATAACGTTTACACATCAGAGGTCGCAGGTACATGGACGGTGACCGGTGACTACGGTGGATTTACAGACACGGCAACGTTGACAGTCCATCCCGGAGATGCATATCATATCGAGATATCACCGGCTGATGCAACCATCACAGCCGGAGAAACTCAGACGTACACAGCTGTTGCTTACGATGAATTCGATAATGAGATAGGCGATGTAACTGTTACTACAGAATGGAGCATCGATACAGATGCAGGCGGCAGCTGGGAAGATAACGTTTACGCATCAGAGTTCGCAGGCACATGGACGGTGAGTGGTAATTATTCAGGCTTAACAGATACTGCTACATTGATAGTCGAACCCGGACCAACCAGCTATATCGAGATATCACCGGTAGAATCAACTATCACCGCCGGAGAGTCTCAGACATACTATGCAACGGCATTCGATGAATTCGATAATGAGATAGGCGATGTAACCGGCGAAACCGCCTGGGCGATTCAAGGTGGCGCCGGTGGTACATGGATAGATAACGTATACACCTCTCAGTTTACCGGTACTTGGACAGTTATAGGCGATCACGAAGGGTTTACAGATACAGCTACGTTGATAGTTGAACCCGGACGAGAATATTACATCGAAATATCGCCGCCCGATTCCACAATAACCGCCGGAGAGACTCAAGCATATACCGCAACCTCTTACGATGAGTTCGGTAATGAAATCGAAGATGTAACAGCCGATACGGTTTGGTACATCGAAGTTGGCGCAGGCGGCGGATGGATTGATAACGTTTACACTTCGGAATTCGCCGGTTCATGGGTCGTTACCGGCGATTACGACGTCTTTACAGACACTGCTGTGCTTACAGTACAACCTGCTTCTGCGGATCATATCGTCATATCTCCGGAGGAAACCACGATCACTGCAGGAGAGTCTCAGGAATATACTGTAATAGCCTACGATGAATTCGACAACGAGATAGGCGATGTTACCACTTATACGATCCTATCTATCGATGAAGGTGCCGGTGGTGAATGGACCGGTAACAACATTTACACTTCTGAGTTTGCGGGCACGTGGACGGTGACCGGTGACTATGGAAATTTAACAGATACCGCCACGTTGATAGTCGAACACGCAGCAGCAGATCATATCGTTATTTCGCCATCGGATTCCACGATCACTGCAGGGGAAACAGAGGTATACACCGCAATAGCATACGATGGGTTCGGGAATGAGATCGGTGAGGTATCCATGGACACCAACTGGTCTATAGAAACAGCCGCAGGTGGTTATTGGACGGACAACATATACACTTCGGAATTCGTCGGGGTTTGGACAGTGGAAGGAGAATACGGTGGTCTGACTGATATGGCTACTTTGATAGTCGAACACGCAGCAGCAGATTATATCGTTATATCTCCGGAGGACTCTATAGTACCCGCGGGAGAAACGCAAGAGTATTATGCAACTGCATACGACGAGTTCGGTAATGAGATCGGTAATGTCACCGACGATACGAATTGGTCGATTCAAGCGGGTGCGGGCGGTTACTGGGTCGATAATGTGTACAATTCGGAAAACGCAGGTACGTGGGTAGTCACAGGGGACCATGAAGGTATAATCGGCACTGCTGATATTATGGTAGAACCCGTCGGCGTCCATTATATAGTGATATCACCATCTGAGACCACGATTACAGCCGGTGAATCACAAGAATACACCGCAATAGCCTACGATGAATACGACAATATGATCGGAGATGTCACCGATAGTACTTCTTGGAGCATAGAAAACGATGCGGGTGGAATCTGGGTGGATAACGTTTACACTTCGGAATTTGCAGGTACATGGATCGTAACAGGCAATTACGGAGGCTTGGATGATACGGCAACCTTAACCGTCGAACCCGGACCGGTAGACCACATCCAGATAGAACCTCAGGATGAGATTATAACTGCCGGATCAAGTATGGCATATACGGCAACTACATTTGACGGATTCGGTAATGAGATCGGTGATGTAACCGGAAATACCACTTGGTCTATCCAAGCTGGCGCGGGCGGCGACTGGGTTGATAACATATACACATCACAGTATGCCGGAACTTGGACGGTTACCGGCGATCACGAGGGTATGCAGGACGATACCACACTACAAGTTATCCCCGCCGATCCGGATTATATAGTTATCTCACCGGATGAAGCTACAATCACCGCAGGGGATACCCAATTGTACACTGCCATCGCTTACGACGAATTCGGTAATGAGATCGGTTATGTTACCGATGATACGGAATGGTCTATCGACGTGGGTGCGGGCGGTAGCTGGGTTGATAACATATACACATCACAGTATGCCGGAACTTGGACGGTCACCGGCGATCATGTGGGTATGCAGGACGATGCCACACTACACGTTGTCCCCACCGATCCGGATTATATAGTTATCTCACCGGATGAAGCAACCATACCTGCCGGAGATACCCAGGCATACACCGCCATTGCTTACGATGAGTTCGGTAATGAGATCGGTGATGTAACCGGAGATACCACCTGGTCCATCCAAGCCGGTGCAGGCGGTAACTGGGTAGATAATGTTTACCATTCGGAAAATGCCGGAACATGGACGGTAAATGGAAATTATGACGGCTTAACAGATACTGCTACATTGATGGTAGTTTCCGCTGACGTACATTACATAGTAATATCACCAAAGGATAGGACAATAACAGCTGGACAATCCCAATCATATACCGCTATCGGGTATGATCAACACGATAATGAAGTAGGTGATGTAACAGCAAGCACATCCTGGAGCATAACGGATGACGCAGGCGGTTCCTGGGTTAACAATATTTACATATCTGAATTTGCAGGAACTTGGACCGTGACTGGAAATTATGGGGGTTTGGTGGATACAGCAACGTTGATAGTCAATCCTGGCCCTGCAGATCATATCTTTATCTCACCGCAGGAAGCTACAGTACCTGCAGATGGTAGTCAGGGTTACACCGCAACTGCATACGACCAATATGGTAATGAGATCGGTGACGTTACAGGGGATATAGATTGGTCTATCGAAGCGGGTGCAGGTGGTAGCTGGGTGGATAATGTTTATAACCCCGAATTTGTCGGCACATGGGCTGTTATAGGTGACTATAACGGCATGTCCGACGCTGCTGAACTAGAAGTAGTACCCGGTGATGCGGATTATATCTTTATCTCACCCCATGAAGCGACCGTAACTGCAGGTGGAAGTCAGGTATACACCGCCATAGCCTTTGATAGACATGGCAACGAGATAGGTGACATCACCGCTGAAACCGAATGGTCGGATGATGTACCTGATTCAAGCTGGGTGGGTAATACGATAAATCCCGAGACTGCAGGTACATGGACAGTTACAGGTGACTATAACGGCATGTTAGATGACGCCATACTGCATGTGGAACCAAGCTTTACTGATTATATCATTATCACCCCGGAAGAAGAGACCATAACAGCGGGGCAGTCACAAGAATACACTGCGGTGGCTTATGACCGTTTCGACAACGAGATTGGTTATGTCACTCACCATGTTGATTGGTCCATCGAAAGCGGAGCTGGTGGTGAGTGGGCCGATAACTTATACACCTCAGAGTATGCAGGCGAGTGGACTGTAACAGGAGATTATAGCGGATCGATAGATACCGCTACTTTGATAGTCGAACCAGGGATTGCAGATTATATAATCATCTCCCCGGATGTAGAGACGATAACTGCCGGTGAGGATCAGGCATATACCGCTACAGCTTATGACCAATTCAGTAACCTGATCGGATATGTTACCGAGGATACTGCATGGTCGGATGATATACCCGAATCGAGCTGGGCGGTCAGTACGATCACTCCTTTGACCGCAGGTACATGGTCTATTACCGGTGACTATAACGGCATGGCCGACGACGCATCCCTAAATGTGGTACCCGCCGATGCGGACTATATCGTTATCTCCCCGGATGAAACAACCATCACTGCCGGAGAGAATCAAGTATTCACATCAACAGCATATGACCGGTTCGAGAATAGAATAGGCCTTGTTAGCGTTGATACCGAATGGTCCACTCCTGCCGGTGCCGGCGGTGAATGGGTCGCTAACCTTTACACATCCGAATATGCCGGTACATGGACTGTTACCGGCGATTATGAAGGAATGACAGACACAGCTACCTTGATAGTTGAGCCATCTTCAGCAGAATATATCATTATATCACCGAAGGAGGCCACAGTGGAAACAGGTGCTACTCAGGCATACACCGCCATAGCCTACGACGAGTTCGGTAATGAGGTAGGTGATGTTACAGCTAACACCCAATGGTCGATAAATACAGCTGCGGGCGGTAGATGGACAAACAATCTGTATACCGCAGAGTTCATCGGAACGTGGACAATAACCGGAAACTACGACGGGCTAAGTGATGATGCAACACTTACCGTAACCGGTGTTGAAGACTATATTTTGTATATATCGTCAGAAGAAGGAGGCACCACAGACCCTGAACCCGGAAATCATACTGTTGCTTATGGTGAGAGTATAATCGTAGAAGCAATTCCTGATGATGGGTGGGTATTCAGTCATTGGACGGGTGATTATCCAGAGGGTATGGCTGAAGAGAATATTATTACCATAATAATGGACTGGGATAAGACATTGATAGCACATTTCGAGGAAGAGGGCGAGATAATACTACCGACCATCCGAATCACATCTCCTGAGGATGGTGAAGTGTTTAATAGAGATTCTGTAACAGTGGAATGGCAAGGCGAAAGCGGCACCAACCCGATAAGTCACTTCGAAATACTATTGAGCGGCGGCGGAACTTGGCAGGATATGGGCACTTTAAGGACGTACTCATTTGAAAATCTTGAAGATGGCGATTATACAGTACGTATAAAGGTTGTGGATATGCACGGCAACGAGAACGTGACCTCCATTAATTTTACCATAGACACCTCGGAAGATGACTCATTGTTCGGCGGATACCTTTGTGCTCTTCCGCTTATCATCATAGTGATCATAGCCTTACTACTGGTGTTGTTCTTCATGAAGAAGAAAGAGGGGGTTATAGCGGCGGAAGACGAGGGTGAAACGGAAGTGAAACCGGATGAAAGTGAAGAAGAGGATATCTCATCTGAGGAAACGTCTTCAAATGTGCTATTAGAAAGATTAGATGAACTTAAGCAGATGAAGGAAGAAGGAACTATCTCTGAAAAAGAATATAATGAAGAGGAAACTGAAATACTGGACCAGCTCTGGGATGAGATATAACACAGACTTTTATGTCGGTAAGCTATCTCGTAACGACTTTAAAAACATATCCATTATTGCATCGATATATCTATGTCTAAAGGTTAAAGAACATATTTTGTCGAATAACTACGGATGCGGCCGAAAGGTTTTTAGGTAATGATTTCATATGTATTTATGTGAAGTATAAAGGATCGTCTAAATTATTATCCGGTTACATCTTACGATAATCACCCTCCCTCCTTTTTTTCATCTCATAGGAACCATTAACCATTAACCATCCAGACGAGATATTAGATGAAAAATAAGGAAAATCTTTGATTTTGTGGCATTTTTTTATTACACTTTTCGTTTGTGATGAAAAATAAGCGGAACCGGTTCAGGTTGCGTGGCATTTTTTTATTACACTTTTCGTTTGTGATGAAAAATAAGGAAAATCTTTGATTTTGTGGCATTTTTTCATATGCTTGTGGATTAGATAATTTTATATTGACGTTTATCGATAGCAATAAAAATGATAATGGAACTATTCTCACAATAATAATGATGGAGTGTAAAAAAATGAAAAAAGAAAAAATACTTGCAATGAGTATGACGTTTATGATAGTCCTGGGTAGCATGGCTATAGTTGCGGGAATTGCGACCGATAACGATATTTTTGAGAAGACTTCACCGACAGAGAACTTGTTAGGCGAAGGAACTCCGGGTAATCCGTTCATGATTCACAATGTAACAGAACTGCAGGCCATGAACGACAATGTGACTGCACACTACGCACTGGCCAACGATATCGATGCAAGTGAGACCAGTGGGTGGAACGGTGGCGAAGGGTTCGTACCCGTCGGAGATGATACTACACCATTCACCGGTAGTTTCGATGGGCGGAATAACATGATATACGGATTTGTTATAAACCGGTCCCAACAACAATATATCGGACTATTCGGTCAAGCCAACGGAGGCGTGAGTATCTCGAACACCATCCTCTGGGATGCGACCATATTAGGCAACCAGCGTACCGGCGGCTTCGTGGGTAACAACCTTGGAACCGTCGAGAACTGCGATTTTTACGGTACGGTGTATGCCCCGGGCGTAGTCTATGTAGGTGGTATAGTTGGTCGGAACGTCGCCGGTACCATATCCCATTGTACGTCAACAGGGTATATCAGAGGTACCAATGTCGGCGGGATAACGGGTGATAATCTCGCCATCGTTCGGGATTGCCACAGTTCCATGACGGTACGGGGCAGTGGTTTGATAGGCGGCCTTGTGGGGTTCAACTCCAATAACGGTAATATCATAAACTCGAGTGCAGAGGGTCACGTGGATGGTTTCGCTGCTATCCGTCATGCCGGTGGTCTCGTGGGATACAACCTCGGAGGCACGATCACCGACTCCTACGCCACGGGAGATGTGAACGGAGGATACAACATCGGGGGTCTTGTGGGATACAACCCCGGTGGTACCGTGGAAAGATCCTATGCAAAGGGAAACGCTACCGGAAGGGAACGTGTAGGCGGTTTCGTGGGAAATAACAGCGGAGGTACCGTGAGCAACTCGTACTCGAGAGGGCACGTAATCCAGGTGTCGGGCTACTCTACTCCCGATATAGGAGGTTTCGTCGGAGATAATACGGAAGGCACGGTGATAAACAGCTACTCCACCGGAAGTGTGATATTCCAGGACGAGGACGACCCGATGGACAAGGGCTTCTGCGGATACCTCGATGAAAGCCTGCCTTACACGATGCTGGGCAACTTCTGGGACGTGGAGACCAGCGGGCAAACCTCTACTGCGGGCAACGCTACGGGAGAAAACACTGCGGAGATGAAGACTCTAAGTACATTTACCGATACAGGTTGGGACTTTGCAGACATATGGTGGATGGTGGAAGGTGTAACATATCCGCTACTGAGCTGGCATCCGGTCTATAACGTTCATACCGAAAGGTCCTTCGAGTTGATACAGAATGCCGTGAACGCCTTGGATACCCTCGACGGACACACCATCTGTGCGGCACCGGGGATATTCAGGGAGAATATATTGGTACTCAAATCCCTTGATATCATCGGTGCCGGTTCGGAACAAACATACATAGATGCCTCCGGACGTGATTTCGGAGTATTTATCATGGCTAACCATACGAGTTTCAGGGGCTTCACAGTTATGAACGCCACCAACGATGATCCCGGGGCGGGCATCATCATCGCAAACCCCACCGGTGAAGGAAACGGTGGTCCTCCTCCTACCGTGCCTATCGTGAACTGTATAATAGACGATATCGTATCTACCGGCAACAACATGGGTCTTTTATCTCTTGACATGCACGAGAGCACTATTACAGATGGTAGTTTCATCGATAACGTCGAAAACGGAATTCTATCTTTCTCTTCAAACAACAATACTCTGGCCAACAACATCGCTTCACACAACGGTGAAATGGGTATAGGGATGATAGGATCTCATTACAATGATCTGTTCCATAACAATGCATCTTCAAACACTGGCTGGGGTATCATATTTTTAGAATCTCATAACAATGATATTTATCATAACAGTGCGTCTTCAAACGGTTTTGTGGGCATCGGATTGATGGAGTCGGAACAGAATACTCTCTACGATAACACCGTGTCATTCAACACCGGTGGAATCTTACTCATCGGATCAAATTATACCGAGATCAATGGAAATGATGCCATATCGAACACTTTAGGCATCGGTCTGGTGGAGTCGTGCCATTACAATGTCGTTTCGGAAAACATAGTTTCATCGAATACCAATGCGGGAATAGGGCTGGACGATTCGATGGAAAACACAATACGTGATAATCTGATATCACATAATGAGGATGGAATTCGATCGGAAGATTCCCACGACAACCACATCTACCACAATATATTCATGAATAACGGCAACCACTCGTGGGATAACGGTACCAACAGTTGGGACGATGGCTACCCCTCAGGCGGAAATTACTGGGACGACCACACTGAGCCGGACGAATACAGCGGACCTGGACAGGACATCCCAGGGTCCGATGGTATAGTTGATGTGAGAAGGGATATAGAGGGAAACGGTAACGCGGACTACTACCCGTGGACTAACCCGCATTTTGAACTTCTCATCGAAATATCCTCACCGACTCCGGCGGATGGTGCGGAAGATGTCGCCCTGGACGCCACGTTGTCGGTATACATAGGAGCGGACGGCCATCCCACCGATGTGGAATTCTACGTCGACGGATTAATGATACACTCGGAGACCGTGGATACCGACGGAACGGTAACCGCAGTGCCTGACCTGGAGTATGATGCGGTATACATGTGGTACGTAATAGCATCTAACGATGGAGGGGCTAACCAAACTGTTTCACCTACTTTTACGTTTACAACGGAATCACAGAGTGCCAACACCTTCAATGTTTTCGTTGACGATATCATGGCAGGGGAACCACTGGTTATAGAGATATTTGACGGTGAAGATGAGTACGGTAACCCCCTGGAAGGTGAGTTCACTGTCGTCATAGAGATAAACGGTGATGAGGAAACCGTCGATATACTCTTCGATACCGGTGAAGCCGAATACACATGGCCCCGTGATTTAACCACTGTCGGCGAATATGCTGCAGAGGTAACCATAGACAGCACAACAGAATCCGATAGTTTTTCTGTAGGCCCCGCAGAGGTAGTTGAGGTAGTTCTGGAACCTTCCGATGACCAGACCATAACCAGCGGTGGAACCGTAGAATTCAGCGCTGTTGCCTACGACGAGTACGATAACGTCATCACAGATACGGAATCGGACTTCAACTGGGTAAATACCACAGCCGTTAATAGCGGCTTATTCGATGAAATGGTGGCCGGTATATATCATGTGACAGCCTCTTACGGGGAGGTCACTTCGGATGTTGTAATCGTAACCGTGGAGGAAGATATACCCACCACGTACCAGCTGACCGTAACCATCGATGGTGAGGGTACCGTGGCTAGGGAACCTCAACAGGATGAGTACGAGGACGGCACAACGGTAACCTTATCTGCTACACCGGCCGAAGGATGGGAGTTCGTAGAATGGACCGGGGACGTCACAGGAACCGATAGAAATATAACAGTGACCATGGACGAGAACAAGAGCGTAACGGCTGTTTTCCACGAGATCGAAGAAGTTGTTACCTATGAACTAACGGTCAATATCCTGGGGCAGGGCACCGTGTCTAGGGATCCTAACCAGGAGGAATACGCGGTCGGCACTACTGTAACCTTAACTGCTTCACCCAGCGATGGTTGGGAGTTCGTAGAATGGACCGGGGACGCTACCGGAACCGGTACGGATATCACCGTGACCATGGATGAGAACAAGAGCGTAACGGCGGTATTCCGAGAGATAGAAGAGGACGACCCAACCAGTGAACTACTATCCGATTATCTATGGTTGATTCTGCTGATTATAATAGTGGTAATAGTTCTGCTGTTGATACTCTTGAAGAAGAAAGGAGGTTCGCAGGTACCGGAAGAGGAATCATCGGAAGAGGAACCATCGGAAGAGGAATCATCGGAAGAGGAACCATCGGAAGAGGAACCATCGGAAGAGGAACCATCGGAGATTAAAACCGAAGTGCCTACATTGAAAGCCGGGTCTACTATCGCAGGTTACTTCGATACTACAAAACAATTACAACATTGCATTCTACAACGGTGCCGGTGAACCAGTGGTCTGGACCGTTGAGTACTGATATCGCCGGCCACCGGGCAAACTCCCTGTGTATACTCCTACCTATAGCGGGACATAAGATGTATTATTAGAAGAAACTATAAATACCATATTGATGATATATAATACTATGATAAATAATCTGAAAATAATCTCCATAGCTTTTCTTCTTCTCATATCTGTATTTATGTCGGGATGTATCAACGACGATGATACTCAACTGACTCATCCCGACGTTTGTCGTGAAGACAAGATACCCGATGATATCGCAAAGCGCGGACCTGAAACAGACCACCATCGACCAATCCTGCATTCCGACGAATTCGAAGAACCAGTCCCATTACCTTACCCGGTTAACACCGCAGGTGCCGAGGACTCACCTTTCATACTTCCCGATGGTAACACCCTCTACTTCTTCTTCACTCCGGATGTAAGAGTACCTCCGGAAAAGCAGGTGACAGACGATGTCAGCGGCGTTTGGGTTACACGTAAGACAGGGGATACTTGGAGCAAGCCCGAAAGGGTATGGCTTCAGGAACCGGGAAAACTTGCCCTCGACGGTGCGGTGGCTATACAGGGTGACGAGATGTGGTTCTGCTCGGCACGCGAAGGCTACACCGGTGTTAACATGTTCACCGCTCGCCGGGACGGTGAAAGATGGGTGGACTGGGAATACGTGGGCGACCGTTTGATGAAGGATTTCAAGATGGGCGAGGTGCACATACACGGTGACGACCTCTATTTCCATTCCGACAGGGCTGGTGGTAGGGACATATGGATGACCACTAGGATCGACGGTGAATGGTCGGAACCCGTTAACATAGAGGCGGTGAACACCCATGCCCATGAGTCTTTACCTTTTATATCGTCCGATGGTAACGAGCTGTGGTTCACTAGAACCTATCTCGGTACCCCGGGGATATTCCGTTCATTCAAGGTAAACGGCCAGTGGCAGGAGCCGGAGTTGATCGTTTCACAGTTCGCAGGTGAGCCAACACTCGATGATGCTGGCAACCTCTATTTCGTGCACCATTTCTTCGAGGACGGTGTGATGATAGAGGCGGATATATATGTGGCCTACAGAAGATGATCACAAAATTCGGTTAAAGTACCCGACAAATAAATATATCACCACCTAGATTAAGTATTGTGATAATATGACCATAAGGCTGGACGAAGGAATAATCAACAGCGTAGATAGATTCATAACAGAATGGATGGTCGAGGATAAGATCCCAGGGGTAAGCATATCCATAGTGGATAAGAAGGGTATTAAGTACTCCCAAGGCTACGGCTCCCGCCAGCTGAAAGGAAATCTACCGGCCACCGAGGATACCCTCTACGGTATAGGTTCTTGCTCTAAATCATTCGCTGCCCTGGCGGTGATGCAGCTGGTGGAGAAGGGTCTGATCGAGCTCGACGAACTGATCGCTGAGCATCTTCCCGTCGATTTTGGTAGCCAGAAAGTCACCGTCCAAGATCTACTTACCCATTCATCGGGCATGCCTTCCCTTGCGGTAAGCGAGCTCCTCATCGACCGCTTGATCGGGATGGACGAAAGGGGCACACCCATGGGCGGATTGGGCGACTTCTACAGACATCTGAACGGTGCAGTCGATGAGATAGCAGCTGAACCGGGTCAGCGGTTCTTCTATTTTAACAGTGGTTATACGTTACTCGGCGAACTGGTACGTAAGTTGAGCGGTATGCCGTTCGAGCATTATGTGGGGGAAAATATACTAGCTCCTCTGAGGATGGATCGGTCCACCTATTCGAAAGAAGATTTCGAAAGCGACAGTGACGTGATGACACCTTACTTTATGCAGAAGGAAGGTCCTGAAGCTACACCTATACCTTTGAGAGAATTGGGTTACGCACCCGGCGGCCTCATGAGCTCAGTTAACGAACTGGCCAATTATCTCGTCATGAATATGAACGGGGGCACCTTTGAAGATAAAAAGCTCCTGGACGATGAACTTTTGAGTTCGATGCACGAACCATACATCGATAGACCTAGCGGTGCTTACGGTTATGGCTGGTCCGTGGATGATTTCATGGGCAAGAAATTCGTAGGCCACGGAGGTTCCATAGCGGTATCAACCGCGTACATAGGTTTTACCCGGGAATGCGGAGTCGCACTACTGGTCAATACGGCACCGTCAACATCACCCCAACAGGTAGCTAAGGCTTGCCTTTCGATAGCCGAGGGCCGAGATCATACTGAAGACGTATCCTACTTTAAACGACGTGAAAGGATGCGTAGTTTATCGGGTGAATACCATTCCTACCGCGGGTTGAAAAGAGCCAAGGTAGAGGGCCTGGGCGGAGTATTGAAACTAACTTTTCTGGAACGATTGGAACAGGAAACATACGCACTCGTACCCGAACACAAATTATTGGAAGACTATAGGTTCTATGCAGTCATGGCCGACGGTACAAAAGAGCCTGTGGTGTTTGACGTGAATGACAACGGTATCGACCTTTACATAGGCCGTTGGAAACTTCACAAGATATAACTAATCGAGTTTAATCCTGGGTGCCACCATATCCTTGATCTTCTGTATCTTGAAGTCGTCTTCGATGGTGGTTATGGTATCCATCCTTTCTATACGTTGGGCGGCTTCGTAGGTGTCAAGTGGAACCACTATCAACGGTATGCCCGCCCGGTCGGCCTTGGAGATGATGTTGCTAGGTGGGATTATATCGTTGGTTAGAACGATACCGGATGTATTATCATCGAGACTGGCCAATATGACGTCAGAACGGTCACCGCCGGTTACCATCAACTTACGTGCTTTGTGGAAAAGGGGATTCCTGACCATCTCACTTACGCTTAAAGCACCGACGAATACGTGTTCTACTATGTTATCCAGGCCTGATTCCCCAGCCAGTACCTTACCGAAGAGCATATCGTTAACCAAGCTAACCCTTGTAAGGTCCAAATCATCTATGTAAGGTATTATACCAAGAACATCTATGCCTAGGTCCTGTATATCCGGTAATGCAAAATTCTCAATATCTTCAACCGAATCTACCTTATTTAGTACCGCCCCTTTAACAGGTATATCAAGTGCATCGAAGTATCTGGCACTTGCGGTTAGATCATCGACGATTTTAGTTCTACTCCCAGGGGCGACGAGTATTACCTCGCCCTCTATCATCTCGTACAGCGAGGCCGGGTCCAGGGATACGGACGAACCAAATCGCCAGTCGTACCCGGTTTCCACGATAACGTATTCCCTAGTGGATGAAAGTTCCTCTATTCGTTCCACTATGATGTCTCTGATGGTCTCCTTATCGTATGCGTATTTGATCTTGGAATGGTCGAAGCCGATACAGAATTTCTCGTACTCCTCTTCCAGTTCCAGTATATTTTTGAACAATTTTGCGTCGTAATCTATCAATCTCTTTTTCTTGTATATAGGCCGGTCCCCGAAGGGTTTGAAGTAGTTGTATTTCTCGGGTGACGAAAGTGCGATACCCAAGCCTACGGTTGTCTTCCCGGCTTCCTCTTCGGTGGACGATATTATCAGATTTGTCATCTTATTTCACCTCTCTTTTTAGAGTTATTCTTACATCTACGGATTTGCAGCCTTTGCCGTGTTCAAAGGCTTTTACAGGGTTTAGATCTATCTCGGAGATAGCGTCAACTTCGGTGAGTAGGAATGATATCCTGTGTACCATATCCGAAAGGGCATCAAGGTCCTTCCTTTTCTGTCCCCTGGCACCAACAAGTATAGGGAATGAATTTATCTGTCCTATCAGACGTCTTGATTCTCTTTTGGAGATGGGAGCTACCCTGAAACATACGTCTTCAAGTATCTCCACGTATACTCCCCCCAGGCCGAACATCACAACCGGTCCGAAGGACGGGTCTGTGGTTCCGCCTATGATCACTTCTTCTCCACCCTTCAACATCTCGGCGACTGACATACCTTTGATACGTGCATGCGGGTATTTTCTTCTGCTGTTGGAGATTATCGCTTGATATGCATCTATTACCTCTTCACGATTCTCCAAGTTAAGGGCTATACCGCCCGCATCGGACTTGTGGATGATGTCTTCGGATACGACTTTTAAAACCACCGGATAGCCTATCTTTTCCGCCGTAGATACACATTCTTCCAGGGATTTTACCACTTTTCCTTGAGCCATGGGTATGCCGGCGAGTTCAAGTATCTTTCTACCTTCGTCCTCCAAAAGTATGTAACGTCCCTTAGCTCTGATATCATTAACCATGTCGTTGATCTTGGAAAAGGACGCTTCGGGACCTTTTATAGTATCTTTACCTTTAAGTCTATTAATCGCTTTCTTTCTTTTAAAAAGGGCACCCATTGAAGATAAAGCTTCCTGGGTCTCGGTAAATGCGGGAACGCCGTTCTTCCTCAACCAATCGACACACTTTCCTACGAAGTCACCGCCGACGAAGGTGAACACCATCGGTTTTTTATCACGGTATTCACAGTAAATTTCCTTCAAGGATTCGGTGGTTTCCATAGGGTCGGTTATACCGGTTTCGCAGTATAATGCAATAATGGAACCAACATCGTCATCCTCCAAGGCCCCCCTCATGGCGGCCTCGTACTGCTCTCTACCGGCCTGACCTGTGAGATCGATGGGATTCTTAGTTGAACCGAAGGGAGGTATCTTGTCGCCGAAGGTCCTTTCGAGGAATGTCTGGTCGTCGAGTAGTGGGATCTCATAATCTTCGGCGGCATCCGCTGCAAGAACTCCTACTCCACCGCCGTTGGTGATTATAACGGTGTTATCTCTTATGGGTAGGGGTGATGATGATAATACTCTTGACCAGTTGAAGGCGTCCGTCAGGGTTTCCGCACGCAGTATACCGACCTGTTCGAAGGCTGCGCTGAATACCTTGTCGCTGCCGGCGAGAGAGCCGGTATGTGATGCTACAGCGGTGGCACCCTTTTCCGAGCGGCCGGCCTTTATGGCTATAACCGGTTTATCGTGGGGCATTTTTTTGATCTTTTCCATGAACTCGGCACCATTCTCCAACCCCTCCATGTATATCATTATGGCCTCGGTGTTATCATCGTTTGCAAGGTAATCGATGAGTTCCATGTCGTTAATATCAGCCTTGTTACCTACACTGACTATAGCAGATAATCCAAGGTACTGCTCGGCGGTCATACCTATCATGGCTATTCCCAGGGCGCCGCTTTGCGATATCAAGGCGATATTGCCCTTCTTTATCTTGGCGGGGCCGAAGGTGGCGTTTAGGTTTGCTTGGGCGGAGTAGATACCGAAGACGTTGGGCCCCAGTATACGCATACCGTATTCCCTCGCGATCCTTACTAACTCCTCTTCCTCTTCGACGTCTCCCACTTCGGCGAATCCCGAAGATATTATTATGATATGCTTGAAGCCCTTTTCACCGCACTGTAAAAGTGTGTCCTTCACGTACTTTGCCGGGACGACTATCATTCCCAGATCTAAGGCATCCGGGAGTTTATCAACGGATGTGAAAACATCGTATCCGTGTATATTACCGCCCTTATGGTTTACCGGGTATACTTTTCCGGTATATCCGGAATTGATTATATTGGAAAATAGTGTATGACCTACTTTGCCCTTGACGTGAGACGCACCTATTATCGCTATCGAATCCGGGTTGAATAGCCTTGTAAGAGGATGTTCTTCCGTGGGCATTCGATGGGTGGATTTACATCACCGTTATTATACTTTCGGAATCGAACTTTTTAAATACGCTTTGTCTTTTGGGATGGTCATGGCATTTATTGGAGCGTTGGAAAGTATATTACCGTATATAAGCGGGCTTTGGACTCTGATATGGGTTCCCATCGGATTCGTAGTAACACATCTACTAGCAGGAGCATACGGACGCGATCGGATAAACAAGGCGATGAAAAAGATAGGCCTGATCCTGTTATTCGTGTTCATTCCCCTGCTACTATTTAGAATATTTCTGAATATCACATTCGGTAGAGATGAGATAATCTTTGCAATGTTGACCTTCGGTGTTCTTTTCTTCATGTACATCCTTGCATTATTCCTTGGACGTTTAGAGGCGAATAATTTGGATCTCGAGGGTATGGAAAAGAGAACGTTCATCAAAACTGTTTTGACCAACCAGGGACGAAGCGCTGCCTTCGTGGGTGGTGCATTGCTTGCCATAGATCGATGGAGGGTTCCTGCAGCCATCTATATCGCCCTGGTAGGCATCGGCTTATTCGCCATCATCCCTTACGTACTGTCGGTAATGCACCGAAACGAAACCAAGAGTATAGCCAAGGAAGTATCTCCCCTTCCATGGTTTTTAAGACTTTATCCCTGGTACCTTTTATCCTTCGTGATAGCTGCAATATTCATTCACCGTTCAACCGGCATAGTTATGGCCGACCTGGGCGATGGTGGTACGGTGTTGCATTTCATAACCGCGCTGACCATCCCTGCCGGCCTGTATTATGTGGGCTCCGGCATCCATTTTGAGGATCTGAAGTTAGATGAGATGAAGAAGATGTTCCTGCGCCCCAAGAAGGAAGAAGTAAGGGAACTCCACTGGGCTGCAGGTAGGAACGCTTTCCTCACCACCATGCTCTACACCCCCATCTTCACTCTGCTGATTTTCGGACCTCTCCTTTTACTTGACATCATACCCAGTCCGTGGTTCGTGGTTATCATACTTAACTCAATTATGCCTATAACCAGCACCAATATGTTCCTTATACCATACGGGCTGAACACTAAGGGTACAGCACTTGCAATAACATGGACCACCATAGTGGCTATCCCTGTATTGCTGGGATTGATAATTCTGTTCCGAGGTATGGGGCTTTGATAAGGTGATATTATGAAAATACTGATAGCCTTCTATTCCCGTACAGGGATAACGAGACGTACGGCCGAGGACATGGCCGAGCTGATGCGGCAAAAAGGTGACGAAGTTGAGCTGGAAGAGCTGATAGATCATAAAGATCGAAGTGGTAAGATCGGATATCTGGCCGCAGCCAAAGATGCAATGCGTAAGAAAGAAACGGAAATAGACGAGGTCAAACATCGTCCGGCGGATTTTGATATGGTTATCTTGGGCACGCCGGTATGGGCGGGAACCATAGCTCCGGCGATACGTACTTATCTAAAAAGTTACGGCAATGAAATGCCAGATGTTTCTTTCTTCTGTACCCACGGTGGCGGCGGTGCTTCCAAAACCTTCAGGGTGATGGAAGAACTGTCAGATTGCAAACCCTTAGCCGTTACAAGTATATACGATAAGGATGTGAAGAACAAAAAGCATCCGGACGAACTCAAAGCATTCGTTGATAAACTCCCTTGAAGGTTCATGAGAAAAACTTATAATCGAACTCCATAATACCATTGTGAAAAGATATTCCAGGTGTGATCATGTTTAACGAAAAAGCACAGATGATGAAAGCCGAAGACATACGTAAGTTACAGAAGGAAAAGATGCTGAAGATGGTACGCTACGCACACGATAACGTACCCATGTACAAGCGGAAGTTCAAGGAAGCCGGTATCTCACCTTCAGATATAAAGGGCCTTGAGGACGTACACAAAATACCTTTTACCGTCAAGGATGACCTGAGAGATCATTATCCCTATGGTATATTAGCGGTACCCAGGGAAGAAATCATCAGATTCCATGCGTCCAGCGGTACAACGGGAACCCCCACAGTGGTCTCATACACTCGAAACGACCTGGATGTATGGTGTGATCTTATGGCACGTACATACAATGCCGCAGGAGTAGAACCCGATGACATAGTACAGAACGCCTACGGCTACGGATTGTTCACCGGAGGGCTTGGATTTCATTACGGTGCAGAAACATTGGGCTGCTCGGTACTGCCGACCGCAACCGGTAACACTAAAAAACAGATAAAGATGATGTACGACTTCAAGACTACCGTTCTTGCATGTACACCATCATATGCGATATACCTGGCGGAGGCATCGGAGAAATTCGGTTATAAACCGAGAGAGGATTTCAATATCAAAGTTGGTATGTTCGGTGCCGAGCCTTGGAGTGACGAAGCTAGGGCCAGCATACAGGAATCCATGGGCCTGAGGGCACAGGATGTTTACGGTATGTCGGAATTGTACGGACCCGGGGTAGCGGTGGAGTGCCCCGAACAGAAAGGTCTTCATATATGGGCAGACGAATTCTACGTGGAAACTATAGACCCCGTTTCGGGCGAGGTTTTACCCGAAGGTGAGAAGGGGGAACTGGTCTTTACCATGCTATCCAGAGAGGCCATGCCCTTGTTGAGATACAGAACCAAGGATATCGCGGTGATCAACTACGAAGAATGTGATTGCGGTAGATGGCACCCCAGGATAATGCGTATCAAGGGCCGCAGCGACGACATGCTCATAATCGGTGGTGTTAACGTGTTCCCCAGTCAGATAGAGGCTGCATTGTTAGAGACCGAAGGTATAGGCGAGCATTATCAGATAATCGTCGATAGAGACGTTCTCGATAAGCTCTTCGTCAAGGTAGAAGTGGATAAGGACTACTACGAATCAAAGGATTACAACGAAGAGGAACTTCTCAAACGTACCTCGGAGAATCTCATCGCCGTTCTCAATATCAGGGCGAACATCAAACTCCTGGAACCCGGAGCCATACCCAGAACAGTAGGCAAGGCTAAACGTGTTATAGATATGAGAGAAGAACATGATAGGGTAGAGGATGTGTGATACGTCTCCGTATAAATGCCTGGTTATAAAAGATCAGGTTCTAACCCTCTTTTTTATGCAAGGGGGTTTTTAAACGACAGAGCAACAACATATATTTAGGAGATTATTGCACTCACTCGCATGGATATTTTTGGTTTACTATCTATTGCCCGTAGACATATACGGACACTCCAGAAAACTATTACTGCTGATAGTCGTTATCACGATACTCGGATTCGAAGTGATTCGGTTGTATAAGGGCTGGCTCATATTCGGTATGAGGCATTATGAAGGTTATCAGATAGCCGCTTACGCTTGGGCCACCATGGCGGCAGCTGTAGCATTACTCCTTTTTCCAATGCACTTTGCGGTGGTGTGCCTATTGGGTATGGGTCTCATAGATCCTATGATCGGTGAAATGCGTGGACGAAAACCGGAATCATACCCATACATCCCTCTTATATGTTGGGCTCTGATAGCATTTATAAGCTTAATATTTTTAACTGAATATTCCATCATCACGGTACTAATACTAGCGGCGATTGGTTCAGCTGTTGCAGTTGCATCCGAATTTCCCAGTCTGATTATAGATGATGATTTTCTTATGGTGGTGGTGCCTTTATTTGCCCTTCGGGCAGTAGAACTAGTCGCTCTATAAAGACGATGATCTTTGATATCTAAAAAACTTGAACAACTTATGCTTCTTTTATAGTTTGCCGACACGGAGTTGGTAGTTTCATGGATGCCTTTCTCAGAGCGTCCTTCGCTATATCGACGTTCGCCTCGTTTACCCAAACACGTATCACAGGTTGATCGGCATCGACCCTTGCCGCATTGCCAACTTTCTTGCCGAATGAGCGCCTCATCCCCTCAGATACCCTGTCAGCACCTGCGCCGGTAGCTTGCTTGTTCTCGCGAAGAACGTGATGTGGATATACAAGTATATGTGCCTTAAAATTCTTGTCACCAACCCTTTTCGAAAGGGTTCTAGTCACGGTGATACGAGCGGCCTCGAGGGCATTGTCCAATATCTGACATTTTTCCTCGGCTATCAGGTTCAGTTCTAATTCGAACTCTCCTTTACGGTTACCGGTAACAAACTGACCGACCCTTAGGTGAGGTATGCCTCCGATGTATTTCTTACGGGTGTACGCCTGACCCTTGACTTCTCTGTACATACTGCCTGGTTTCTGAGCCATGATAGGTACAATCCATATGTACTGCGTATTTATATGTTTTCCTCCTCGGTTTTGAAAATTAAACGTTATATGCCTACCTTCTTCAATTCAATAGTAACGTCTTTTTACTCCATAAACCATCACTGCGGAGATGATCGTGATTATGAATAGGGATGAAGAATAGCCAGAGGTGGAGTTTTCTTCCTCTTGGGTTATTTCACCTTTATCATACTGCTCGACAGCGTTGGATATATCTTCTAGGATTTCAGGTACATCACGGAATCCGACCCTGCGGAAAAGCTCTTCTTCTTGCGGAGTAATGAATACAAGGGTAGGTACTCCGGAGATTCCATACCTATTTGCAAGGAACGAATCTTCGTCAACATCCACGTAAACCCATATTAATTTCGATGATGCGGCGATGACTTTAAGGTCAGTGAAAACTTCTTCCTTCATCATATTACACGGTGGACACCAATCGGCGCCGAAATATACCAAGATCGGCTTGTCCCGTTCATTTGCTACTTCAATTGCATCATTGTAAGTAACCTAGTTTATGTCATTAGTGGTTCCCGAAGTTATTAGGGCATATTAATTAAGAGGACAAACAACATGAGGACGATGATTCGTTTTTGCATACAATTCACATAACCAACTCCGTGAACATATTTAAGATTTGTGCATCGTTGGATATTTTTAGCAGTAAAATTAACGATAACTCCAAGTACTACCTAAATATCTGATATGATTTAGGTGTCTAAATATGGATCAACAATACTCTCCTTGTCCCCACTGCGGTGTATCTCTATGGGATAGTCAAGCACAATGCCCTTCATGTCATAAGTACGTCGAACGATGCAAGGTATGTAGATCTCCTATCTATCCCAATAAAGAGGTGTGCGGCAGGTGTGGTAACTACGTAGCTAAGGAACCCAAACTTTTGGCGAAAACGTCCATCTTTGGCGATATCGTCGCAGGCCGTGAGGCGGTGCTTAAGATATCTCTGAAAAACATCGGTAACTTATCCTCTACGGCGCATTATGATTTTGAAATGCCCGAGGAACTGGATGGGAAGGACATAAAAAGCGGTTCCATAGAAATAGATCCGGGTCAAAGCATAGATAGGGAATATCATCTCGTTCCTCCTAAACCTGGAAAATACACGATTCCCGCATTTGATGTGGTTTATACAAAAAGCGATGGAAAGGAGGCGACAGTAAAGATTCCACAGATTAACATCAATGTTACCGGATCACCTAAACTCGTTGCGTCTCTAAATTTGAGTGCTCCCGAGTTTATCCTAGGTGAAGAGGTATTGTTGCTTGTTAAAATAGCCAACAAAGGAACCGCTTTCGCAAAGAACGTCAGACTACAAGTATTTACTCCTCCCACCGTCATTTCAAATGAAACAAAAACCTTCATACCAACCTTGGGTGTAAACGAAGAAAGGACCGCCGTTATCAAATTATACCCCACCTTTGACGGAGAACATCCTGTTGAAGTCAAATTACATTATCAAACACCACCGACACAAAGAGGAGGTCCTACTAACGAGTTGATAGACCTTGGTACTGTAAAAGTAGAAGTAAGAGCAGGGTCAGTTCTAACCGAGTGAGTACCTTCAGTCATGTAAAGCGAGATATAATCGTTTAAAGGCTACGACAAATAGGAAAACAATCCCAGACAATATAACTATGGTAGGGCCCGCTGGGAGGTCCCATATTGTTGATACATAGAGGCCTGAGATGATAAAGACCAATGATAGCAGTGATGAAAAAACCATCATCTTTGACATATCATGTGTGAATTCGCCAGATATGGAAGCCGGTATCGCGAGCATAGCTAGTACCAGAACGATGCCTACGATTTTAATAAGAAACACTATCGATAATGCTACCAGAACGAGCATGAACAGGTAAAGGGCAGTGGTGTGCACACCCACTACCTTTGAGAACTCTTCATCGAAGCTTACGCCCTGGATACGTGGATAAAGTATTATGGTGGTTCCTGTGATGAAAAGGGTTAAGGCGGCCATCAGATACACATCCATCATCTTTATCATTAGTATATTTCCGAAAAGTACGCTGGACATGGTGGGAAGGTATCCTTCCGGGGCCATGTACATAAAAAGAGCACCAAGAGCCATCCCAAGAGCCCAGACTATTCCTATGGCGGTGTCTTCCCTCTGCATGGTCTTCTTACCGACTAAACCCACACCTAATGCCGAGACGACTGCAAATAGTGATGCGCCCCATAGGAGGCTTACACCCAGATAATGTCCCAAGCCCACACCGCCGAATGAAGCGTGGGAGATACCACCGCTTATGAAGACCAGCCGTTTAACCACCACGAAAGTACCGATTATACCGAAGATCACAGAGGCAATTATGCCTGCCATAAAGGCGTGTCTCATGAAGGAATATGAAAAAATTGACAACAATTCAATCATCCTCCGGCATCTGGTGTTCGAATACTCTGTGGGGTAAACCGTGGGCTATCAGATCTATGGGGCATTCATAGGCCGCTTCTATCATATCCGGGGAGAGTTCCCCATTTCCATGGTAAATAAAATGTTTGTTAAGGCAGGCCACCTTCTCCACATAGGATGAGATCACACCTATATCGTGGGATACGAGTATGATGGTTATACCTTTTTTTTTGAGATACATTAAAAGCGAGTATATACTGCCCTTCATCTTCTCATCGACACTAGCGGTCGGTTCGTCAAGAAGTAGCAATTCTGGCTCGGTTGTCAGGGCCCGGGCGATGAGAACCCTCTGAAGTTGTCCTCCGGATAGCTTCGATATCTGCCTGGTTCTATATTCGAGCATATCGACACTTTTCAAAGCTCTCATTGCAATTTCCT
>JAFDTZ010000177.1 GCA_019594305.1 Thermoplasmata archaeon | reverse complement strand
TAAAAGGTATTATTATCCCGAAGACCAGGTCAAGTTAGATCAAAGGTTCATAATAGATGAAGACGGAAAGACCAGAACTTACCGGATATGGCATCGTCTTTATACATTGAAACAGATAACCAAGTTGCTAAAAAACCATGGATTCGTCGTTGAAGGTTTTTACGAGGATTTGAAGGGAACTCCTTATGAAAGGGATTCCAGATATATCGGTTTGATTGCTAGGAGAATCTAGAGGTAGACCAACGTTAATATACGATAATCAAGATAGCAGTTCATGGAAAAATGGTTGGACGATGACGAAAGCATAATCCAGGAAGGAAAAGCCTTCGTCTGGGTCAAGACACCTTTGACACTGAACGGTACATGGGCTCTCTTATATATGACCAATAAAAGGTTCTATGTGAAGGACAGAATTATCCGTGCTAAGATACTTGATCTAAAATTTTCTCAGATTAAGAGATTGAAGTCTGATGGAAAATACCTGATAGTTGCCGGTGATATGGGGGGAAAGACATACTCTATCAAGATCAGACTCAAGGAAATCGATGATACTTGGGAATGGATGCTCAAACAAAGATTAGATAAATAAAAAGAAAAAAAAGAAAGAAAAAGGGGTTTTAGACCAGGTCCAGTTCCTTGCCCAGTTTCTCGTAGGCGTTGAGGATGTAGTCCAGGTCTTCCTTTGTCATACCGGCGTTCATCTGGTTCCGTATACGTGCCTTGCCCTTTGCGACCATGGGGAACACGATAGCCAGTGCGAAGATGCCCTCGTCGTAAAACCGATTAGCCAGTTCCTGGGCCTTATTGCTGTCGCCGATCATCGCGGGTATTATGGGGGTCTGGCTCACACCGGTGTCGTAACCCAGGCTCTCGATCTCCTTCTTGAAGTATTCCGTGAGCTCCCATAATTTCTTCACCCTGTGGCTCTCTTCGTCTATGAGTTCGAGAGCGGCGATGTTGGTGGCGGCGACGTGGGGTGGGAAGGCCGCACTCAGAAGCCATGTACGGGATGTGTTGTAGGCGTACTTGACAAGCCATTTGCTTCCTGCCAGCATGCCTCCGAAACCGCCCAGGGCCTTGGAGAAGGTACCCATCTCGAAATCTATCTCACCTTCGACGTCGAATTCCCTTCCTATACCGTGTCCGTTACCCAGGACCCCCTCGCCGTGGGCGTCGTCCACGTAAGTCATGGCACCGTATTCTTCTGCTAGCTCGACTATCTCGCCCATCTTGGCTACATCGCCGTCCATGCTGAACACGCCGTCGGTGATAACGATGGCTCTGCGGTAATCCTTTTTATTTGCCTCTTTCAAACAATTCTCCAGCTCGGCCATGTTCGAGTGGGAATAGATCATCTTATCCGCCTTGGACAATCGCACGCCGTCTATTATGCTGCCGTGGTTGAGCTCGTCGGATATGAGCACATCCTCCTTACCCACCAGCTGGGGTATCAAACCCGCGTTCACGGCAAAACCTGTCTGATAGGTCATACCGGCTTCGGTACCCTTGAACTCCGCTATCTTGTCCCACAATTTCTTATGGATGTCCATGGTACCTGCGATGGACCAGTCGGAACCCGCTCCGGCACCGTACTTCTTCACCGCCTCTATGGTAGCCTCCCGTAACTTAGGGTGGTTGGCCAGGTCAAGGTAGTTATTTGAAGCCAGCATTATACATTTTTTACCGTCAACCGAAACGTGGGCGGTGGATGGTCCGTCGAGTCCTCTGATGGTCCATGTCAGTCCGTCTTTCTTCATCTGTTCGTATTCCCTTTTTAGGAATTCTGTTTTCTCTTTCATCTTAATCTCTCCATATGAGCTCGAGGTGCTTATTACTTAGGTAAAAATAGGGGTTATCTTAAATGTTTTTGTACAAAACTGTTTTATAATATTGTGTAAAAAGTCGATGTTCGAGTCGGTTTCGCTAGTTCTTTTATCGTTTAAGTTGAACATAAAAAAATTATTAAACTATTTGGCTGTTAAAGCATAAGAATGGAAGAAATAGAACCGAAGATACCATTCCTACCTGAACTTACAGGAAGGGATAAAGAGTTGAACAAACTGTGTGAATTGTGGGAAGGTGCATGTAACGAGAATGGAATCACTGTTTTTTTATCCGGTGAAGCGGGTATAGGCAAAACACGGCTGGTAACGGAACTATTGGGGCTCACAGAGGATGAGAAAGCTATCATAGTCAAAGGTTGGTGTCTGGCTGATAGTCTCGAACCACTTTTACCCTTCAAAGAGGGACTAAGGGATGCAGACCTTTCTCAACTCATAACAGAGGAACCGCCTCCGAAGGTGGTCTCCGCCTATCTTATAAACAAAGAAGGTGTGCTTATCACAAAGGCGGAAAGGTCCGAGACGGAACTAGATTCGGATATATTCGCGTCCATGCTCAGTGCGGTGGGAAATTTCGTCACGGACTCTTTGTCAATGATGGGTGAGAAACAGATGGGTGAACTGAATACCATCGGGTACGGAGAGCACAGTATATTGATCCAAACCATCAAAGGGCTTTCCCTGGCAACGGTTATAGAGGGTTCGACGAATAGCGAATTTTTGATAGACGACATGAGAAAGACCCTTTTAGACATAGGCAACAGATTCGATCTATGGGACGGCAGTACTGATGCCACCGAGGAGGTTAGACCCAAGATCAAATGGTTTATAGATTCGAATAAATACAGTGGTAAACACTTGGTGGATGACCCGAAGATCAGGCAAGAAAACCTATTCGATAATATACTCCTGGGTTTACGAAGGATATCATCGGAGCGACCCGTTGTTTTATTTCTGGACGACATGCAGTGGGCCGAGCCCACCACACTTAAATTGCTACATTACCTATCCAGAAATACGAGGAAAAACAAGATATTGATCCTCGGCACCTATCGCCCCGAGGACATTATTCTTTTTAATAACGGAGGGGCACATCCTTTTAAAACCGCTATGCAGAACATGAGCAGAGAGGGGTTGTTCCAGGAGATACGATTGAATCGATTGAACGAGTCGAATGCAGTGGAATTTATAGTAAAAACCTTGAAAAGTTCCAAACTTGACAATAAATTTCTAAGCAAAATATAC
>JAFDTZ010000101.1 GCA_019594305.1 Thermoplasmata archaeon | reverse complement strand
GCGAGTAGTATCCGTCCTTGGGTACCATGTTGTTCCGGAGTACATAGTTGTCGTCCACTACGCCTTCCTGGTGCTCCGAAGCGATAAGAAGATTGTTGTCACGCTGGTAGTCCGTGCCGTTCCAAACGGAGACGTATGGGCAGATTCCGCCTCCTCCCGAAGAAACAAGAACTATCACATTCGAAGGATCTCCAAGATGATAAATATTGTTATATTCTATTACAGATCCTACACGATAGTAATTTGAATCAGGGGGGGGGGATCGCTATGTGTAAATATTATCTCATCTTCTTCAGGATCGGGATGTATAAAGGGCATATAATTCCATTCACCCTCATGTGTATGTTTCCACTCTACTACATATGCATCAACATTTAGAACATTATTCGCCTTAGTATCAGCATGACTCCAGTAAATATGGTGTCCACCATAATCCCAATATCCATCGATAACTGGAGGTTCGGGTAATGGTAAGGTAAGGGTCACCTGTTCTGAATGGTAACTTTCCCACTCATCAGTTATAGCTGTAACAGAATATGTGATGGGAACACCGATATCTACATTTGAGTTCGTATAGGTCACCTCGCTACCGACGGGGGGTAGGTCATCGATTTCGATAGGATCATTTGATCCAATATATATTTTATAACTAGTGACATCCTGATGTTCATGCATCCATGATATCTTATGTCCATAAGGAAGTGTGGTCACAAGTTCGCCCGAAATCTCGGGTGCTAATACTATTCTATCCGAATAGGAAGAAACTATATGTTTCGTTATACGTATGGTTCCGGTATTGTTCGCATATGTATCGTGGCCCATCGGCACACCATAAAAAGAACGTTCAGGGTTTGAAAATATTCCAAGTCTAATATGATCTTGACCATCTTCGAAATAATTTCCAGATGTGTATGTCATCACTGAACATCTATATATTTTCGTCCCCATAAATGATATGTTCCATCTCCAACCAGCTGACCATCCATTTTCCGGCCAGTCCGTCCATTCGGTGGGCCCGGGATGGCCTTTTATGAGATTTCCTCCCACCGTCACATAGTCCTGTTGATCCTTATGATGAGCACCCAAATTGTGCCCGACCTCATGTATTAGCGTGTATATAGAATCACCTATTGGGTTAGCAGAAGAATGCTGCACATTTACAAGTGAATATCCACGTTCGGGGACCCCTTCTAAAGTATTTAGAGTATGACCCAATCCGGCCACACAGTGTTGATTATATGCATACAACACAACTAAATCCGCTTCCCAGTGCCGTCTCCAATTATGTACTACATCACAATTTCTTAAAGCTGCTAAGTCTTCTTCTGAGTCTCCACTTTCTTCCAACCAGTAAACCTCAAGAAGTGGTTTTGGATTCAGTGTTAAATATGCATGACTATTTTGAAGTACTGTATTGGATATTTCTATCTCTTCGAGGATAAAAGTCCAAAAAGAAGGGTAACCAAACTCTAATATCGTATCTTTTGCCTCTGTTGTGAAGGTAGGGAAAACGTCTATCGTAACCGGTTCATACGGATCATAGTCTAACATCCGGAGGTCGTTAGTTGAGAATTGTGTATTCTTACTTACGTTGATTCCCGACTCTTGAATTTCTAATGGGCCAATACTGGGAGGAGTATCGATATCCGTAACATCAACTTCGAATATATAATGCAAGCTTGATTGAGAATTGGTACGGATAACAAATCTCTCGTTATTCTCAGGTATCTCTATTGTACCTATAAGGTTGCCATCATTAATAATTAAAACAACAAAACCCCATTCATATCCCTCTATAGTTCCTCGTAGTGACGTTGCGTTTTCCATATACATAGTAGTTGTATGTATGTTCGTAGTTAACACTTTATCCGAGAAGAGGTTCATATGTATGGTCGAACCTTCAGATATTCTCTCAGGGGTTTCAAATTGTGGATGTAAGTAGAAAGCTCTATGACGTAAATTTGGGATATCCAGATCGGGGTATTCCGTGAACACAGAAAATAAACCCACATCTCTACTGTCATCAAGGTCGATAACAACAGGATCATATTCAATCTCCTCTAGATCGTATTCAATCGTCTCGCCTACTGTGTGGGTTGATAAACTCGCTGCCCCTGATGTAAATAAGCTTATCAGCAACATGCTCATCAATAAAACCACGCAAATTCTTCTATCCATCATCATGCATACTTTCGTTTTTTTCATGTTTTTCACCTATGCTCTACACATGTTTGTGTTATCTGCGAATTTTTTCGCTTCATTTTATTCAACCACCTTTTCAACCATCTCAAAGAAATTGAGATAAGGATACGAATCGGGAAATTCTGGAACATAAAAACGGGTTCTATCCATCATCATGCTCTTTTCCTCCATACTACGAAGATCACAGCGAGTATTGCAATTATTGATATCACAGCGATAAGTATGAGCTGCAGATGATCAGACAGAATATCTCCATCGTCTTCTGGCTGTTCTATTATCCAAGGGTAATTATCGCGATTATCATTTCCTTCTATATCGTATGAGATATCACCGATGCCGTCGCCCCTGTTTTCTCCTTCATAATCCGACCAGTAGTTACCACCATCACCGCCTTCAGCGGGATCTCCATTGTCCCAGCGGTTATCTCCTTCGTCGTATGCTTGACCTTCGTTGTCGATGAACCGGTTCTGATAGAATAGATTATTATTACCCCGGGCGTAAATACCCCACTCAGTATTAGCCGATAATATATTACCATAGATAACGTTGTTATTACCTCTAATAATAATACCTCTCCAACTGTTTGATATCGTGTTTTTGGAGATGGTGTTGTAGGAACCTCTTAATGATAAAGATATATAGTTGTCAAATAAGATATTATTTACAACGGTGTTGTTAGTTCCATCGACATCTAATCCAATACTCGTTGATGATATGGTGTTGTTGGCGATTGTGTTGTTGTGGGAGTCGTAAATGACAGAAATTCCACCCACCCCACAGTTTGAAACGGTGTTGTTGACGACCGTGTTATTGTTGGAATATAATAATCCAATGCCTGTGTCTTTGTTAGATATATGATTGTCTATGATGATATTACTTTCAGACCGGTGGTGTACGATTCCACGAAAAGGTGGTTGGTCATAAATTTTATCAGATTTAACGGTGTTTATATCGACGCTGCTATCCTCAGACCCCGCCGAAACCAAAGATTCTCTTTTGTCAGATACGATGTTTCCCGAAATGATACCATTCCGAACATCGACCAAATGTATACCGATGATGCCACCGTAAAGGTGATTATCAATCAACTTAAAATGAACGCTTGTGTTTTCGATATCAACACAAGTAGCCAATCTACTATCAATGATATATCCTGATATGATATACGGATCCCCCTCGCTTCCATCTCCGACCCACCCCTCGGCAGCCGCCTGCTCGGCGAAATCGTCGTTCCCGTCGATGCGGATCGGAGCACGGATGATGTAGTCGTTCTCTTCGGTATCCACGTCTTCTGCTTGTGTGAGACCCGGGGTGACCAAGCTGAGTAACAGTATGAGTACTACGGGGGTTACGAATATGAAGGTTTTCTTGGCATTTTCACGGACCATATTATTCACCATTGGTGTTGCTCTATGTACATCATAACGCAACACAATATAAAATTTTCTATATTATTATACCTCCTACTTATTATCATACTTCCTACTCCGGATATTTCCAATTAATCTATCACACCATCGGTATAATCTCCCTCCGTACCACGTTAACTCATACCGTGTCCCCTACAACTCCATCGTGGATTAGTGCGGTTACCTTCCGGGTGAGACAAGCCACACAATTTTTTCGGATGATCCAAACACCACGTACATGGTCTAATACCATCTCTCAGGAGGTGATCGTACATCCGATATCGGAAGAAGAAATAGGAAACCGAAATATTATATACCGAACCGTTCGTAGGACTCGGCCAATGAAAATACTGGTAATTTGTGAAAAGAACAACGCAGCTTCAAGGATAGCTTACCTATTATCCGACGGTAAGCAAAAACAACGACGGCACTATAAATTACCCTATTATGAGTTTAAAAGAGGCGGTGACGAATACAGTGTGATCGGCCTCAGAGGCCATATAGTGGAGTTCGATTACCCCAAAAAATACAATAATTGGAACAAGGTAGACGAGGAAGAACTCATAGACATAGAACCGGAAAAGTACACCACGGAATCCCGTATAGTATCTCTTCTTAAGAAAAAAGGTGGATGGGCAGACAAGGTGATCGTGGCTACGGATTACGATCGGGAAGGAGAACTTATTGGGTTGGAAGCTGTAAGGATATTACTTGTCGAACATCCCAAATTAGATGTTAAAAGAGCAAAATTCAGCTCTTTATCCAAGTCTGAGATAGTGAACGCCTTCGAAAATACTAAAGAACTTGATATCAAGCTTGCCGAATCAGCCGAAGCCAGGCAAGAGATAGATTTGGCATGGGGCGCTGTTCTCACCAGATTTCTATCTAAGACCGCCGGCAAGTACGGTAAAGATTTTATCTCCGCCGGCAGGGTGCAGAGCCCGACCCTCGCACTAATCATAGATAGGGATGAAGAGATAGAGAACTTCGAACCAGACCCATTTTGGAATATAGATGCGATCTTGGAAAAAGAGTTCGAGTTCAAAGCAAGACACGAAGAAAAACGTATATGGGACGGGGAACGTGCCGAGAAGTTATTTGAAAAGTTGGACGGTGCACAGGAAGCGGATACGACATCCTTCGACCAGAAAACAAAAAAGGTATGGCCGCTGTCTCCCTTCAATACCACTCAGTTCTTATCCGAAGCCACTAAACTCAACCTCAGTGCCTCCCAGGCCATGAAGGTGGCCGAAAACCTCTACCAGGCCGGATGGATATCTTATCCCCGTACCGAAAATACCGTTTACCCAAAAAGTTTACACCTGAGACGACACCTCGAGATGCTGAAAGGGTCCGAACTTTCTGAAGATATCTCGGAGATATTAAAGCAGGACAAGATATGGGCGACTAAGGGTAAAAAAGAAACCACCGACCACCCGCCCATACACCCTATAAAAGCAGCCACCAAAGATGACTTAAAGGGTAGGGAATGGAAGATGTACGAATTGATCTTGAGGCGTTTCATGGTCACCGTTTCACCCGCGGGTAAGGCACTTGTGAGAAAGGCAGAATTCGATATAAAGGGAGAGAAATTCAAGAGCGACGGTTACCAAATCACAGAACAGGGATGGATGAAGTATTATCCGTATTATAAGGCCAAGGATGTCAGGGTCCCGGAACTAGAGGTGGGCGAAACCGTGCCGATCAAGGATATTGAACTAAAGGAAGACGAAACAAAGCCTCCCAACAGATACACCCAGGGTGCCTTGATCAGAGAGATGGAGAAACTCGGACTAGGCACCAAAAGTACAAGACACAATATCATCCAAAAACTGTACGACAGAGGGTTCATAGCCGGGAAGACACCTACAGGTACGTTATCGGGTAAGTCGGTTATACGTACATTAGAAGCCCACGCAGACATGGTAGCAAAACCCGATATGACGAGAACACTCGAGGAGGACATGGAGAAGATAGCGGAAGAGGGCTTGAGTAAAGAAAAAGTTGCCGAAGAATCAAAAGAGATGTTGAAAGAGGCCATAACTTCACTCAAAAAGGAGAAAGCAGAAATTCGTAAGGAACTAAAGAGCTCTCTGATGGACCAGAACACCTTGGGTGAATGCCCGGGGTGCGGAGGTAATCTTGTACTCAGAAAATCCAAACGGGGTCGATTCGTTGGGTGCAGCAATTATCCCGATTGTAAACAAACTTACTCGATCCCACGTTCGGGAACCGTAAAACCCGCCGGAGGCGAATGTCCGGAATGCGGTGCCCCCAGGATCAGGGTCTATCATAAGGGCGATTCCGAAGAGCTTTGTGTGGACATAAACTGCAAGTTCACTAAGGATAAAAGGTACAAAGGTGAATGCCCGAAATGCGGTGGCGATATGATGGAGATGAGGTCCTACAGGTCAAAACGCTTCCTAGGTTGCTCGAATTATCCGGAATGCGATAATACCTATCCCATACCACAACAAGGAAACGCGGTTTTCGAAGGAGAAAAATGCTCCTACTGCGAAGCTCCTCTTATCAAGATAATAAAAAAGGGAAAAAAGCCATGGGAATTGTGCCCGAATCCGGATTGTTCATCTACCGATGATGAAAAGTAAGCAATTCAGAGTCTACGACTTTCTTTTGCCTTCATTCTCAGGCTCTTATGCCCGCATTTTCGGCACTGTTTCGCTCTCACCGGATTGTTTGCAAAGCATTTCATGCAAATCTTTTTGTTTAACAATCTTCTTTCTGCTTCTGGGAATCTAGCCATGTTGGACACCAAATTAAACTGTTCAAACACTCATAGTATATAAATCATTAGGGCATACGTCGTAACATGGGAAAATAAAAAATACTAGGGGTATATATCAAACGTGTTAATGCCGAGGAAGCAGCATGAGAGGTAGAACGACTTCGATATGTATTACCGTATTAGTAATATTGTTTGTCCTGGCTACTATACCCGTAGCCGTTTCCAGCGGACAAGGGCTGGCGGACACACCGTGGCCGTGTGCCGGTCGAGACACTGCCAACACTCACTTCAGTCCTTACGATATCAATGATTCCGGCGAAAAGGTATACTGGACTTTCGATACTGAAAGATCCATAACATCAACCCCTGTGATAGGTGAAGATGAGATATATGTGGGTTCCGTGGATAACAAACTCTATTCGATATCTTCAAGTGGTATGTTAAGATGGCATTTCACCGCAGACAGCGATGTAAGAAGCTCCCCACTCTTGGGATCGGATGACACAATTTATCTTTTGAGTTGGGAAGGTACCCTTTACTCTCTTGATATGGATGGAAGCCTACGATGGAAGGTAGAGAGCAACAGCAGACCCGGCGGACCCCCTATAATGGATAATGAAGGCTATGTTTATTTCGCGGCTTCAAATGGTATGCTGTACGCTGTAGACCCGGACGGTGAAATTTCGTGGACCTTCGATACCGTTCAAAGACTAGCCGCTTCCCCGGCCATGGGTAGGGACGGTACCCTTTATATCGGAACAACTTTAGGATTTGAGGATACCGAAGGTAAGGTATACGCAATAAGTCGGGAAGGTCAAGAGATATGGTCAAGGGGCGTGCCGATCAGTATAACCTCGGCTGCTACCTTGGGAACCAACGGTAACATATATGTGGGATCTTCCGACGGACACCTCTTCGCACTCTCGGACACCGGAAACGTACTCTGGACCTACAATACAGATAACAAGATAGTTTCTTCCCCGGCGCTAAAAGCCGATGGAAGCATTTACATAAGCTCCTTTGACAGGCACATTCATGCCGTAAGACCCGACGGCAGTCTGGATTGGAAATACGAAACCGACGGATATATCAGTGCATCTCCGACGGTATCCGGCGACGGTAAGATAGTCGTAGGCTCAAGCGATGGTTACCTATATATATTGGAAGAGGACGGTACGTTGGATAGGAAGATAGACCTTGGTAGTCCGGTACTTTCATCCGCATCCATAGGCTCCGACGGGACGATTTACGTGGGTAACAGCGACGGCAGACTTTTCGCACTGACCTGTGAAGAAAATTTAAGACCGAGTCCTCCGAGAAATCTCCAGGAAGAGATAACCGAGGAAAAACATGTTAATTTAACATGGAATCCTTCGCAGAGGGGTGACCCCACGCATTACAATATCTATAGACAAACTGGTAACGAATCCGAGGTATACATCGGCTCTGTGCAGTCAACCCACCTTTATTACATAGATCATTCTGTTGAGGCCGGTAAAGATTACACTTACAGAATAACGGCCGAGAATGATGTGGGTGAGTCTACCCCTAGTGCAGCTGTAACCATATCGATACCGGAGGAAAAAGACGACGATCATCCCATAGAGCTTTTTATAGCAATCGGTATCATATCGGCTTTGGCAGCGGTTTCACTTATACTCACTTTAAAAATTCTTAAGATGAAGAAGTTGGAGAGAGAGCACCTGCTTGGGGATACCTCCCAGGAAAAAGATAAGGAAAAACCGGTGACATGCCCCTTTTGTGGTCATTTTTATATGGAAAGAGGAGGAAAAGATTATGGAAGATGTCCTCAGTGC
>JAFDTZ010000129.1 GCA_019594305.1 Thermoplasmata archaeon | reverse complement strand
ATAGATGCCGGTCACTATTGGGTGGTAATAGAGGTAGCTGATGATGGAACATATTTTCCCTTCGGCGTCGTTGATCCTTTCATAGAAGACGCCGGATGGCTTAGTTTCGATGGAGCGGACTGGCAAACCTTGCCTGAAGCTGATCCTGACCTCGACTACTCATGGATGCTCGAGGTTTACGTGGATGAAGAAGACCCCGACCCAGACCCAGATCCCGACCCCGGACTCCCAACCGGCGAGAACTACAACAAGACGGCCGTAACACCGTCATTCGACCTTACGGGTTACGCAACCGCAAGACTCACCTTCTGGCACAAGTACAATATCGTTCCCGGCATGAACGGTGCCTTCCTGCAGGTGGGCTTCAACCATGAAGGAGAGTGGAAATGGAGGTACGTTATACCCACCCACGGCTCCTACACAGGTAACATGAACATGTCAGCCGAACGGCGCGACGACTTCGACCGCAGGATGGACTGGGCCTGGAACGGCGTCAGCGGAGGCGGCAGCTTCGACTGGAGCCATGTGCAGGTCAATCTGTTGCCGTATATAGACGAGTTCGGCGGTGACCGGAGCGATGTACGCGTCAGGTTCAACTATACACAGTACGGCAGCGGAACTGGCTACGGCTGGTTCTTCGACGACGTCAAATTGGTGGTTACGAGGGCACCCGGTGCGGAGATGACAGACAACATGAAAGATGTCTGGCGGCAGGTGACTACCACCGGGCACGATGGAGAACAGACCACCGCATGGTGGAATGGCCAGGGAATATATGATGAGGCTAATCCGTCCTGGTTCCTACCGGGTATAGACAACAGCCTAGTCTCATCGCCTATAGACCTTACCAACGCCCGGACGGCGTTCCTGGAAGCCTACTTCAAGTTCAATATAAACACCGCTTCCGGCGCACCCCCCGACGGCTTCAGGGTGGAGGTAACCGTAGACGGCGGCCGTATATGGATGCCAATCAACAGTGGTGTGCGTACCGCAACGGGCGTGTACGACTGGACTCGGGCGGAAGATCTGGACAGACTGAACATCGACCTCTCGGATTTCAGAGGATATGTTATACGGCTAAGATTCAGGGTGTTCACCTGTAACGCAGGTACTTACAATCATTACGAAGACGAAGACGCCGGTTTCGGAGGATTCTACGTGGATAACGTAATAGTAAGTGGTAGAACGGTACAGGAGGGCTAAACATGATGAAGAAGATAAGAAGACTGGATAAAGAGGGCGTCTCCGAAGTAGTAGGAACAATACTTATACTGAGCATCACCGTTGCACTGTTCGCATCCATATTTGCAACAGTAAGCGTTATGGAAGCTCCGGATTATAGAACTTACATCGATTTCGAAAGTTCCTTTGTCAGAGTGGATGATGATTACTCACTGACGATAACCCACAAAGGCGGCCGAACATTGGAACGGTTCAACACGGCCTTCAATATAATCGTCTACGACGGTACCTATCGAAGTGCCAGATACGAACACACTTCCGACAATGTTACATTTCCGGGAGATATGTGGGGTATAGGAGATGAGGTAGTGATAGACCTCGGGGATCTACCGGATAATCTAGGTATCGAAAACTGGACGGTACTATCAGATTTAGGCTACGCGGAGTTAATGGTTATGGACATCGGCAGGAACGACCTTGTATGGCGTACCGAGTTCTTGCTGGGAGAACCAAGTAAGAACCTTAGAATAATGGACATGGGCGTGCATTACCCTCATGATTGGGCGAATTTTGTTGATGCCGGTAAGAGCGTCAGGCTGTACGCTAGAGTTTCACCAATAGAGTTACTCAATGATGTCGATGTTACCGTTGATATCAGCCCTCTGATGGGTTACGAGGGTGATAACGCTACGGTCGAGATGGTGCGTGTCAGTGGTGACAGGTACGTTTACCCCGGATGGAACCATCCGCCGTTGGATATATCTTCAAGGCAGGAAAACGGTTCCTACCTGCTTAAGTTGGACGCGGTTTACAACGGGGATGAGGAAAATGTACGTAACGATGACGCCTATATAGTACTAAACATCGGTCCTGCGGGAGATCTTTTGGACAGACCGAACGTAAACATAGATGCCCGAACTATACGTTTCACACCGATCTCTCCACTCAACGGAGGTTCTGTTCTGATACGGGCGGTGGTAGAGAATAGCGGTGGAAGCTCGGCTATATGCAATGTAACTCTGTGGGACAATTATACAAGGGACTCGGAGCCCACATATATACATACATTTACTGACATAAGCTTGGCGGCCGGGGGCGGAAGGAATATTCAATTCCTTTTGAATCCTATCGTGGGGAGCGGAGCCCACAACATCTCCTTTGAAGTTACGGATGTGAGATCGGCCGGTGGAGAGAATTTGAATCCTGAACCTGTTACTTATAAATATCTTTACGTGCAGCCCACCATATTACTAGTGGATGATGATAAAGTCGAAGATGGCGATGCTGCAAGGATGTACGAGGATCTCAAAGCAGCCAACTTCATATTCGACCGCTTTGAGGTAATAGGAAAAAACGGACCACGTTACGATGAAGGCGTCAAGTCCCTCAACAAATATGACATCGTCATATGGGTGACCGGTAGTCAGACAGAAAATACACTTACCGATGTGGATCAAGGAAATCTGGAAACATTCTTGAATAACAACGGTAATCTATGGTTGGTAGGCGAGGGTATCGGAGATGACCCTGAAGTGGACAATCAGTTTTTAGAAGATTACCTAAAAACAACGGTTGCCGATGACAGCTCACCCACAGGTACAATTTACGGAAACGACATACCCCTTAACGGCACCGAAAATTTTGAGATAGTTACCGGAGAAAATTATTCAGGAAATTATCTTACGCCCGTGGCCGGTAGCGGTGCTATGGAGGCCTTACTTGACGATTCGGACTGTATCGCTGTGAGCTACGAGGATGAAGATATCGGGTACAGGACCATGTTCAATTCTTTCTTATTCAGCTCCATTGAAGGTATTCCCGTAGATGAAGGATATCAATCACCAACCGATATGGTCTACAAAGTTATCAACTGGCTCGGCGATGTGGAGTTCAAGGGTGGCAACGACGTAGCAGTTGCGGAACAGAAGTTCAGTACGGCAACGCCCATGTACATGGATTGGGTAACCATCGAAGCTGTGATACGTAACAACGGTCAGGATGACCTGACCAATGTAAGGGTGGCACTTCAGGTTGATGAACAGATATTATCACATAATATTACAAATATAGGTGATCTATCTAGTATGGGCGGAACCCGTAGGGTAGAATTCATGTGGCAGGCGGATACCGTCGGAGTGCATGAAATAGTAGTAGTTGCGGATCCCTATAACGAGATAGAAGAGACCAATCTCGAAAACAACGATATCCGTTACAAAGATGTGAACGTTAACGTTACCGTTCGCTTTTCGATACTGGTAGTTGACGACGATGCCAGCCATTTTTCGGGTCTCGAGAACACCACGGCCTACGTTACCGAGAGTCTTGACCGTTTGGGATATGCATACGAAGTATATACCATCGATTCCGGTGACACCGGACCGGATAAAGATACTATGGCAAACTACAATTCCATATTCTGGGTGTGCGGTCATTCTACGGATACACTTCAAGATGATGATATAAGTGCGATTAGTGAATATATTGAAGATACAAGAAGTACTAGTTTCTTCCTGATGGGCAATTATATCCTAAGTGATATGGAAACTGACCCACCTACGGGTGCTTATGAATTCTTTGAAGATAAGATGGGTATAGATCTGAATAATGCAAATCAAATGACCAGTTTCCCAAGCCGTTTCGAAGGAATTACCCGGGATCCCGTTGGTCATGGTCTGGAGTACAGTGTATACCATGATTTTGCCGATCGACCTCACACCTTCGATGTTTTGGGTGCGGATGTATTCCTAATGGATGAGAACGGTAACAACATAGCTTCTCGTAACATCGTAAGTCAATCAATGGCTATCTTCATGGGTGTTGATATGTTCCATCTTGATGGCCCCGTTTACGAAGACGTTTGGTACGATAAATTTGCCGATGGTGTCGATACTAGTCCGGCGGCGGTACGTCAGGAGCTAGTGTACATGATCACCAGGTGGTTCGGCAACGTAGATGACCGTGTAGAGCTGCGGGTGGGTTCGGTGGATATAACAGTAGAGAGCAGCCGACCGATGCTTAGACGGTCATATCTTGTATCCGCCACCATACACAACGTCGGCTTCAAGACGGGCAATGCACTGGTACGTTTCAAGGACGGTAACACTCTCATAGATTCCGAGGACGTCTACGTGGTTGGAAATGGTGTAACTACAGCCGAAGTATCCTGGCAGCCCCTTTTCGCGGGACCCCAGAGGCAGATACGCGTGCTGGTTGACCCCGTGGGTAGATTGGAGGAGATCGGCGACGAGGACGGTAATCACATGGGCTTCAACAACCACGCCATGATACATCTGCCTGTCTATTACTTCTGGGATGATATGGAGAACGGCACGGCCAACTGGAGAACTGAAGCCACCATAATGAACATCAACGCGGAACATCCCCTGGAGTTCATGAGCGATTCCTTTGACAAAATATACACGGATGTGATATCCGAATGGGACGAGGGTTACGAGGACGCTTCCAAGTACCTCAACGTCACCGATATATACTCGTACAGCGACCCGCGGTCGTACTGGCTGCAGGAGCCGCTAGCGACGAACGAGACGTACCGACTACCGCTTGATATGGGTATAATGATAGATACTACTGGAAGTATGTCCGGGGATTATATTGAGGATGCGAAGATCGCAACAAAAACAATGATAGATATGTTCGATGAGGACGATCGTGTAGCTTTGTTTAGATTATCGCATCATTTTGCAGGTAACTCACCACCTTTCCTTATAAGACACTTTGAATATATGACTGATACTAATAAAGAAGCGTTCAAAACGGTCGTAGACGGATGGACTGCAGGTGGAGGTACGCCCTTGTGGGATGCTTCCGGTTCAACCATCTCGTACACATTGGATCCGGCTTCCTTTGGTGGTACTGCGAGACCTGGAACACCGGATGTGGATTATGTTCAATCAGTTATGTTGTTCACAGATGGGGATGATGAGCATTTCACAGGTGGTTATTACGAAAGAGGCAGTAGATATTATGCGCCTGGTTGCATGCGGGGGGTCGGGCCTTGGGATCACACATGGGGTGTCGACGGAGGTCACGAGTGGGGAGATGGCATCCATGATTATATAGATCAGGGAGGTTCTGGTAACGATGTAAGGCGTTATGGTCAGCAATATTCTGATACTGTAAGTTGGATCGGACTTTGGTGGCAAAGTTCTAGTTACCGTTCAACTCAACGTGAAGCACTGATCAACCCTCCCCTGCTGGCTTTCACAGTAGGTCTGGGTATTACCCCTCAGAGCACTCGGCCCGATGCCCCTGGATATATGCCACCCACGGATGAAAGGTTCCCATTCACTTCCGAATTCCAACTGATCCAAATTGCAGAATCGACAGGTGGTAGCT
>JAFDTZ010000118.1 GCA_019594305.1 Thermoplasmata archaeon | reverse complement strand
ATAAGGTTTGTTAGATTCTTTACCGATAGATCACCTATACGCGTGCCTTCAACATTAATAAGTCACAACCAATAAGGAGATCATCCGTGATGAACGAATTTAGAGAGGCAGCAAAGTATATATGTTTGTAAAAACATATACGTATAATGTGAGAAGCATGATGAAAAAGCCGATTGTAATGTGCATAGCACTGTTACTCGTTGGTAGTTTGCTAGGTGTGGCATTTTGGTTCACTGATGAAGGGGGCGTTCGAGATGATATTTTAACATCCTTCGCTTACGGAAGCGGTACATTGGAAAACCCTTATATGATAGAGAACGTTTACCAGTTACAGGCGATGAGGGATGACCTGAATGCTCACTACGCACTTGCAAATGATATTGATGCGAATGAAACTAGTGAGTGGAACGACGGTGCTGGATTCGAGCCAGTAGGTGATGATGGTGGCAGATTCAAAGGTAGCTTTAATGGACACAACTATACAATAACGGGATTATACATAAGTCGTACAACAGATTATACTGGTTTATTTGGGTACGTTGGTGAGACAGGATATATCTCTAATGTTTTTTTAGCAAATATATCCCTAAACGGGGAATTGCATGTAGGCGGTCTTGTGGGATGGAACCTAGGTTCGATAGTAAATGCACATGTCTCCGGAGAGGTATATGGCATCTGGAATACAGGGGGCGTTGTAGGAACCAACGGGGACTTTAGCTTGAATTATGCATCAGTTTCCAATACATCTTCTACGGCAATAGTGGGTGGAGAGCAACGTGTCGGTGGAGTTGTGGGTTGGAACAGTAAAACATTAGAATATTCTTATGCTACTGGAGACGTAATGGGTGTTACACATGTAGGTGGTTTTATGGGTTTACACAGCTATGGTTTAATCAAGGATAGTTATTCGCTGGGAACTGTAACCCGTATTTATGGTAGTAGCAACTCATTGGGTGGTTTTATAGGTTGGAATAATGAGGGAAAGATAATCAACTGCTATTCTACTGGCCAAGTTGTGTACGAAGGTAATGTAACTAACCCTACCGACAAAGGCTTTGCTGGAACCGTGCACTATGGTGGGAATTATGAAATGTCTAGGAATTTCTGGAACATTGAAACAAGTGGTCAGACTGAAACAGCGGGCAACGCTACCGGTAAAACTACTCAAGAGATGATGACACAAGGTACGTTCACCGATGTTGGCTGGGATTTCTACAATATATGGTGGATAATAGAAGATGAAAACTATCCGCAACTTTTCTGGCAGAGGAAATCAATATTTTTGACCATAACTATCGAAGGTGAAGGGTTTACTGATCCCGGAGAAGGTCAGCATACGTATAAGTACGGTACACTCGTTACCGTAACTTCCCTTCCCGAACAAGGCTGGTACTTCAGCCACTGGTCCGGTGATGTACCGGATGGCCAGGAAACGAACGAAAATATAACCATCATAATGGACGGCAACAAGACGGTCACAGCACACTTCGAACAGATATACCATAACCTCACTTTATCCGTCATCGGCGAAGGGGGTACCGACCCTCCGGTGGGTAACCACACCTACGCGTACGGCACGTTGGTGAACATGACTGCAAAACCCTCAACCGGCTGGCGATTCAGTCACTGGTCCGGTGATGTTCCAGAGGGAAATGAAACGAACGAAAATATCACCATCGTGATGGATGGCGATAAAAACATCACCGCACACTTCGAAGAACTCCTGTTCTTACCGGATAACTTCGTACTCTTGGTAAACCCCGTTGAAGGCACAGCACCTCTGGAAGTGACCATAACCGTGGGTGCGAGAAACACCGGACTGCTGGATGGTTACATCGACTTGGTCGTTGATGGTACAGTGATCCACACCCTGGTTATACCGGCCAACGGCACCGCCGGACATAACCTCACACATACCTTCGCTAACGCCGGTACATTCGAGATAGTATTCGAGGAAAAGTCGGAAAGTGTTACCGTGCATGAGGCGGAGGAAGACGACGATACCGGACTTCTTTGGTTGATACTGTTCGCAGCTGCTGTTGTGATATTGCTTGCAGCGGTGTTCTTCTGGATGAAAAAGAAGCCGGTGAACGAAGACGAGACATTGACGGAAGAAGAGAATGAATTATCCACTCCTGAAGGAGAGGAGATGCTCACAGAGGCTACAGATTCATGAAAAGAGATAAAGATAGTTGTAAAAAAAACAGCTATAAAGCGAGAATAATGATGAAAAAGCTAAGTGTGACGTGCATCACACTGCTGCTAGTGGGTAGTCTGATCGGGGTGACAGTGGGAACAACTGGCGTTGTAACATGTAGAGAGATATCTGAAACGGAATTTGATTTCAAAATCCGCCCTTTTTGTTCTAAAGAATATGACATCATAGACCCAAGACTACGAGAGGCGATCGCTCTCAAATCGGAAGACGAATACATTGAAGTCATGATACGGTTATCACCGAAAGAATTCGACAAACATGTTTTGGAAGATATCCATTGGAGCGAAGTTATCACGGATTTGAAAGAATATTCGGAAAGAGAACAGACCGGTATTGTAGAGCTTGTGGAAAGAAATCACGGCAGAGTTCTAAACACGTTCTGGATTGCGAACGCTATCTTGGCCAAAATACGGGTGGGGACCTTGAACATAATTGCTGAACAGGAAAACGTATGGAAGGTGCATGAGAATTTTGAGGTGAGCATCCCGGAATCATCGAAAATATCTTTCCGATACCATGATGAATTGGATCATACCGATGACCTTTATGACCTACATCATCTTACCGATGAGTTATGGGGTGCAACAAAAAGCTTCAATGAATATTTGTATGAAGGCGGAAATATGACGTGGGGTCTGGAAAGGATCAATGTCACGGGCGTCTGGGATATGGATATCGACGGATCCGGTATCCGTGTTGCGGTCTCGGACACCGGTGTTGACATGAACCATCCCGATCTGGCCGGGAAGATGGTGAATGTGAATGACGATGAATACTACACCGGTGGCTGGATACATTTCGATAGTAGTGGCAATATAGTCTCTGATTCCACCCCGCATGATACGCATGGACATGGCACACACTGCTCGGGTACTGTTCTGGGTGGTAACCACAGCGGAATCCATATAGGCGTGGCTCCCGGTGCGGAGCTCATGCATGCAAATGTATTACCTGGTGGTGGCGGAACATTTGCCCAGGTGATAGCCGGGATGGAATGGAAAGTGGAGCCATATGATCGACACGGAAATATACTCGAACCTGTTGAAGAACACCGTGCCCATGTGGCTAGTATGTCGTGGGGTACAGATGGATATAATGAGTACATGGAAGAACCCATCCTGAACCTAAAATATTCAGGTGTTGTTCCCGTCGCGGCCATCGGAAACGATGGTCATGGTGCTTACGGGAGCCCGGGAGCTATCTACGAAGCGTTTGGTATCGGAGCATCCAATGCAAATGACAACATAGCGGTTTGGAGTAGTGGTGCAATAGTCGAGGATGAAAGGGACGATACACCGGAACAGTACGTAAAACCCGATTTTTCGGCACCGGGTGTGGATGTTTTATCGGCTGTACCCGGTGGTGGGTGGGATTATTTTAGTGGAACGTCCATGGCGACGCCTCATGTAGCGGGGGCCGTCGCACTCATGCTGGACTCCTACCTGTCAGTCGATTGTGTGTATCAGGCATTGGCTGAAACAGGGGATTACTACGAGGCAGGTGATGATTTAGGCGCGACACAGAATACACGATACGGACACGGAATAATAGATGTAGGAAGGGCAGTCGAAGTTATATCGATGATACGTGTAATGGATCCCATTGGTATAAACCAGACCCATGCAACACTTAGAGCAAGACTCTTGACCATGCCCAACGATGAGGCAGAGGTACATTTCCTGCATCGTGAAGTAGGAACTAGTGATTGGACGCAAACGAACCCCTTAACTGTTTTTGAACCTCAAATAATCGAAACGGAAATAGAAGACCTAATAAAAGGAACCGTTTACGAATACAAAGGTGTGCTGGAATGGAACGGGCAACAGAAGTTTACTTTTACGAATTTTTTTTCTTCTCATAGGGATGTGGAGATATTCACAATGGAACCCGACCTTGCATATGAAAGCACCGTTCTACGTGGTGAGGTGACCCATATGTATGTGGATGAGGCCGAGGTCTTTTTCGAGTACAGAAAGTATGGCGATGATTATTGGGAAAAAGTTGTTGTAGAAAATATAACAGAGCCATTGGAATTTTCTTATGAGTTGGATAATCTTCACCCATATAATTTTTACGAATACAGGGCAGTTGCAGAAGTCAACGGTGAGGAAATGACTGGAGGTATAATAAAATTTCTTACAGGCTCATCCCCGCCATACTGGTGTGAAGAAGAAGAGGCGTATCTCATCACGAGTGTAGCTGAACTACAGTGGATGAGATATGATTTGAGAAGTAATTACATCCTTGCCAACGATATCGATGCTACTAAATCTGAAAGATTCTTTGGTGGAAAGGGGTTCGAACCCATCGGTAAAGGACCACTTGATAGTACCTATGACCACTTTCAAGGTAGGTTTGATGGACGCAATCATACGATTACTGGGTTGCATATCAACCGCTCATCAGAGGACTACATTGGTCTCTTCGGTTTTATCGGTGAATATGGTGTGATCACCAATGTGGGGCTTGTTGATATGAATGTAATCGGTCAGGGATGGGTAGGTGGTCTCATCGGACGAAACGGGTATGGTAAGATATCCAATTCATACTCTATGATGGGCATGGTCAACGGTCATGCAAGAGTAGGTGGATTAGTGGGAAATAGTCTTCTGTTCAGCAATGTTACGAATTCATTTTATAATGTCGACTCAGTATTGATAAACGGTGAACGCCGAATCACAAGGGGCGCTATTTATCATGAGATGTATCAGGATTGGTTAAACAACAACTTGACTTTAAACATAACTGACTACAGCCATACTTTGGTTCCTGTTGGCGATTATTATGAGATAAGTACCGTAGATGGTTTACGTGACCTTCTCGGATTTGCGGACAGAGCGGGATACAAATTCCGTTTGGGGGCAGATATAGACCTATCAGATGCTCCTGGTTTGTACATTCCTTTTCAGGCAGCGGAGTTCGACGGGAATAATCATACTATTTCAAACCTATATGTTAATCAACCAAATGTTGTAGGCATGTTCGGATACCATGATGTAAATATGATTAGAAACTTCGGTCTGATCGATGTAAACATTACAGGGTATGTTGCAGGCGGACTAGTAGGGTATAGCTGGGGTATGGTAGAGAGCATTTTTGTATCGGGTACTGTCAATGGATTCCTATATGCTGGTGGACTCGGTGGAATTAACTATGGTCTAGTGTCGGACTCGTATTCAAACTGTACGGTGAATGCTTCTGTAGCGGGAGGACTTGTGGGTTCATTCAGAGATAGCACTATAGATTACTCATATGCCAATGGAGATGTAAGCGGCCGGTTGTTTGCAGGGGGTCTTGTAGGGTGGCTCGTTTACAGCAAAGTATCCCATTCACACGCCTCGGGTAATGTCAACGGTAATTATTATTCAGGCGGGCTTATAGGAAACATGGGTTCTAGTATTGTGTCCGACTCATATGCCACAGGAAACGTGAGCGCTGAAGAGTGTGTAGGCGGGCTCGTGGGTGCGAATATAGGTGGCGATGTGTTAAGTTCTTATGCTTCTGGGAAAGTTATTGGTAATGCTTATATCGGTGGAGTTGTTGGCCAAATGACGTCTTTGGAATATTTAACCGTGTTGTATAACTCGTACTCAACAGGAGATGTGACAGGATATAGATTCGTAGGCGGGATCGTAGGTGATATTTACAGCCATCATTTTGTTTATGTATCAGTTAGCGGCTCCTATTCCTGCGGAAAGGTTATCGGAGAAGTACATGCAGGGGGACTAATTGGGCGTCGACATGGTTTTGGAGTTCCTCTTGTGGAAGATTCATTCTGGGATGTTGAAACATCGGGCCAAGATGAGAGTGACGGTGGCACCGGTAAAACCACCGCCGAGATGATAGATCTATCTACATTCGTTGATGCAGACTGGGATGTAACAGATGTTCTGGATACCGAATCCCGTGACACGGACTACATATGGAATATTGTGGATCACGAAACCTATCCCTTCTTCAGCTGGCAAGATGTTGT
>JAFDTZ010000175.1 GCA_019594305.1 Thermoplasmata archaeon | reverse complement strand
GATGTGTGGGAGGTTTTTGAAGATGTAACATCCCAGACACCATCGGATATAGATGAGGCACTTGAATGGTACCGCAAGGGTTTGGAAGAGGCGAAGGAATTTATCGTCGAGAAGGACTTGTGTACGATACCGGATGACGAAGAGATTGATGTTACCGTGACTCCCGATTACCTTAGACACATAATACCCTATGCCGCCTACATGGGTCCCGCTAAATTCGATGATATCAAGAAGGGGATCTATCTTGTTACTCAGCCTGCTCCGAACCACGGGTGGAAGAAAATGTCCTACTGGGATATCAGAAACACAACAGTCCACGAAGGCTATCCCGGGCATCATCTGGAAAGATCCTGTGCGACCAGTGTTGAAGATTATCTTATAATGTTCTCAAATGCTATAGAAACCATCGAAGGATGGGCACATTACTGCGAAGAGATGATGAAGGAACATGGATTCGACGATACACCGGAGGCCCGTTTGATACAGAGTAGAGATATCCTGTGGAGGGCGGCTAGGATAATCGTAGATGTTAAATTGAGCACCGGTGATATGAGCTTTGACGAAGCGGTAGATTTTTTGGTGGAAGAAGTAGGTCTCGAAGAACACTCCGCTACCGCAGAAGTTAAGAGGTACACACAGAATCCGGCCTATCAACTAAGCTATCTCCTGGGGAAGCACATGATATATGAGTTAAGGGACGAGGTAAAAGAGATGATGAAGGAAGACTACACCCACAAATTATTCCACGATACCATACTCTATTCAGGAGGTGTCCCCATACGGTATATGAGGGATTTATTCAAAATAAATGCAGGGGTTTAAAAGGCAAGCTGTTATGAATCTCTATCGAATAGAGAATAGATTACCATAATATAACACTATCATCTAACTTTGCTGGAGACGTTTTCCATTTCCTCTCTGATCCAGATAGAAGGCTTTTCATCGACCTTTATTTCCTTCGTATCTACACTCGCTTCGTACATTTTCTTTTCAGCCTTCAAAGATTCTTGGTGACCGTGTTCCATCATGGCCAGGTACTCGAAAAAGCGCTTGTGCTCCGGCTTATTCTTTGCCAGATACGTATATATCTTGTAGGCATTCCTCTCACTCTCGATGGCAGCGTCCAGGGCCTCGATCAGATTTCTTACGTTCTCCAATTCTATATCACCCTCGTGAGGCGGTAGACCTTTACCTTTGGGTATTTCAATATTTTCATCGCCGAACAGTTTCTTGTGAAATTTCACGAGTTCGAGCTTGTGTACCTTCTCATCCTCCGCTAAAGAGAGGTATCTTTTGGAAACAAGATCACTTGTGGCGTTTGATAATCTCATATAAAACTCATGGGCGTTCTTTTCGGCTTGTATAGAATAACCGAGTATCTGCTTAAAGCTAAGTTTGTCCAATGCTTCTTTCATGTATATCATTCTTTTTAAGTGCTTAGTGCTATTAAACATTTTTGTTTCAAAGGAGTATTTTCCTTATGGAAGACTGCATCCGTGTTAATTCACTCAGAGAAATATCTCCCGATTTTTTTAACTCCAACAGATTGTAAAATACCGGTAATATTTCTTTTTCAGTGGCTATTTTACTAGTTACGGCACATTCCAGGGAATACACCAGATCTGACAATGCCTGGTTTATGTCTTCTTGAAGTGGTGAGGTTACTATTTCCTTTATAACGAGAGGTTCTTTCCGTGCAAGGTACTCATCTTCCTTTCCAAGAAATTCATCCAGTGCTCTAAGGTCCTCCTTGTTTATGCTCCAGCCGGAAGCACCCGAATTTTCCTCTAAATGCTCTTTTTTTGACGGTCCGGTCAATGCGGTCACCACGCCTGGCTGGGATAGCACCCAACGTATGGCCATTTGTACCGGTGTTTTATCGTACTTACGCCCCAGCTCCTTTAATCTTTCAACCACCCTCAGGGCGGATTCCAGCCGTGTACGGTGAAACAGCGGGTCCATGTTTCGAATGTCACCCTTTTGAAAGACGCTGTCTTTACCGTAATTGCCGGTCAAGATACCCCTACCCGTGACGCTGAAGGCCACGCTACCGATATTGTTTTTTACGTAAATAGGCAGCAGCTCGTCCCTTGATGTACGTGCCACCGCACTCAACTCCATCATGGCTATGCCCGGATCCCCCTTATCGATGTAACCCTGCACATTTTCCATGGATAGGTGGCTTAGGCCGTACTCGACTATCTTGCCGTCCCCCTTGAGATCTCCCAGGGCGTTTACCGTTTCCTGTATAGGCGTGCTCGGATCGGCGTAATGTACCAGGTAAAAATCTATGTAATCGGTGCCAAGAGTCTTCAAACTCCGGTCGCAGGCATCAACTACGTGGTCATATGACAACAGGGGTTTTATCCCGTCCTTCATTCCTATCTTTGTGCTGATGCACACCTCTTCCCTGAAGGCTTTTGTGACCTCGCCCAGGGTTCTCTCGGCTATCTTACCGTAGGATTGGGCCGTATCGAAGTAATTTACCCCGAGCTCGCAGGCATGCTCGAGTACCTCCCTGTATGCCCGGGAATCCACATGGCCGTAGGCGCCGCTGAGGGCATAGCAGCCCATGCCTATCTCGGAGATTTCCATATGCTTGTATCTTTTGTAGTTCATCTTAAAGCCTCCAAGGAGACTCCTTCCGTCAGGGAGGGGAGGAATTGGAGTCCTTTTCCATATTTTATCAATTCTACCATCTTAACACCTACCGAACCTAATTCTTCTAATACCACACGTTTACCGTAGCAGTGTGAACCTTTAACTCTCTTCTCTTTTCCGTCTACCCTAACAAGGTCGTTAGGTTGCAAGGGATACCTCTCTCTCCTGATAGACGGTTTAAACCCTTTTCTGTTGAGTTGTAAACTCCTATTATTTCTTCTTATTTGAGTGGCTTTGTACGGTTTACATCTCGCTTGCGTCGTTCCACCTGCGATAACAAAAGCATCGTTGATATGTGATTTCTCCAAACCTAATGATATACGATCCATCTTCGTTACACTACCATAAGTATGTTCTGCTCCTAACATTTCAGTTATTCGCCATCTAACTTGATTCATGAAGGCAACAGATTTCAATGGTTCCTTTGCTCGCTTTTGAACGTTTGGATGTCCATACTCTTCTGCCGTTTGATTGCCCTTCTCTAAATTGCACTCACGACAACTGATCGCTAGATTGGATACTCGGTCTGTTCCGCCTCTCGACTTCGGGACGATATGCTCAACTTCTAAAGGTGTGTCCGTCTTCCCACAATAAACACACTTATGTTTCCATTTCTCTAACAAATACTGTCTAACCTCATAACCCTGTAGTTGACCTT
>JAFDTZ010000183.1 GCA_019594305.1 Thermoplasmata archaeon | reverse complement strand
CTACATCGGGACATCGAACCCGGTAAAAAACTCGGCATGCAAACGGTATACGCCAGATACGGAGACCGAAACCTCTTCGAGAAAAGAGAGGTAGAACCGGACTTCGAGATCGATGAGATCGGCGAGTTGATGGGCATACTGGGATTGTGAAAGACAATTTTCAACGTGTCTAAGTATATGTCAGTTGCTTATGTACCGAAAACCACTCCATGGAAGTAATAATTTTGTTATCTAAGTGGTTAAGATGTTTTACCGCCGTAAGATGATAGTATTTTGTGGGTCATGTATATGTTCCCGGCAGGTTTTAGTTTCTTTATGATATCCTTAAAAACTTCTTCGTTATCCTTTGTCTTCGGACCAACATATAAAGACGAACTAACATCGTTGAAGGAGAATATCTCTATATTCAGATCATATTGAATTAAATCGATGATATGTTTAGGTTTGATAAAAAAGTACCAGGAAGGTTTTTTGGAGTTTATCTCGTAAATATGTCCCGACTGAGATAGCTGATCGCTAACATATGCTAACAGTGCATTAGGTTCGACCGTAGAAGTTTTAGAATAGTACCCACCCCATCGCTTGATCCCCAATAACCCTACCACACAGATCAGTGCCGTACCACCGATAGATACACCGGCTACGACTGCACCTATCTTCGGTACGCTCAAAAATACGTCTATATGCTTTATAAGATAACCGATCAAAATCATAGTAAAGATAGATCCTACAATAAACATACCATAAGAATTGATATCCTCTCTATACCAAGAATCATAACTTAATTTCATATATCGCTCCTAACATACCCAAACCGTTATTTGTATTTTATCATGTATTGATCCTATTTGGTGTATTCACATCTGGCTTAAGATGTAACGGACGAGTTCCACCATGATTTGGGCATATCTAAACACAGGAAAAATCATTTAACTTTATATTTTATAGAAGTCTTGGTGAAAGAGATGGAAAGTACACAAAAAGCAATTGATATGAAAATAAATTCCGAAGATGAGTTCCATAATATATTACAGGATATGTACGATGTCGAAGAATGTTTTGAGGGGATGCATTCTTGGGTGGGTAGTGTCCTATCTGAAGAATATAGAGAACTCTTGACCATCCTCGCAGATGATTCAAATGAACATAGAAAAAGGTTGGATACGCTGATCTCTAAAATAGATGGTTTCAAGCTAAAAGAAAAAAGGAAAAACAAATTAGATTTTAAAGAAGATTTGGAAGACAAAACGATACTGAACCTCATACTCGAAAACGATCACTCCGCACTTTATAACTATTCCATCTTAAAAACAAAGGTCGATAAAGAATTCCTATCTAAGATCATGGACGAGAAGGATATACCGGATTACTATGAAACTCTAGATAGTATAATAGAGGACGAACTAAAACATATAAAAATGCTTAGAACCGCACTGGAATAGAAGGGTTTCACTTTGATGATCTTTTGAAAGCTCTTTCCATATCATCGAGAGATAACAATTGTACATTATCGGTTTTATCGGCGTAGCTCTTTAACTCATCGGTAAATCCAGACCTTGAGAACAGATAAAAGATCTCTTTTCTTTTCTCATTTTTCCACCGGACATTTTCGGTTTTTTCGATCAAATCTTCCAGCTGCTTCAATCCTACTTTGTTCTTGGACCATTTACACTCCCCGAAAAGGATCTTGTTTTCCTTCTCGTTCAAGCCGACTATATCTATTTCATCTTCTTTGTACCACCAACGCCCTAACTTTTGATAGTCGCCCGATGAGTTCAGGAGTTGTCTGCAAATATCTTCGAATACCGTGCCAAGATATCTATTAAAATAATTTTCGAAATCGCTTACCGCCCCTTCATTCTGCCAGTTTTCAATCTCTGTAAAATAAGGCGAGACGAATCTGAACCAGAAGTTGAAATAGTTATCCTTTATCTTGTAAATCCCTCTCTTTCGCCTGCTGTCTAGCATCGATATTTCCTTTTCCACGAATCCTAGATCTGCCAGTATGTTTAGGTAGGAGGAAACGTTTTTTGCTTCCATATAACTGTGATTGGCGATATCGGTGGTCCGTGTGTGTCCGAAGGATATAGCTTCCAATATCTGGTAATATGTTTCCGGTTCCCTCAATTCTTCCTCTAAAAGCATCTTCGGTTCTCTGAATAAAAATGCGTCCGGGCTGAACAGATTTTGTTTTATCTCCCGGTTTACGTTCTTGCCTTTGAAGAATTCGAGATATTTGGGTATGGAATCTGCGACACCGAATATCTTGACGATATCTTCCATATCCGCATCGTGGAACCATTCAAGAAGCGATGAAAACCTCAATGGTTGAAGGTTTAACTGAGCGGTTGTTCTCCCGTATAACGGCGATCGGTGGCTTAAAATGCTTTTCTTCATCATTGATACGGCTGAACCCGATAAGATCAAGGTCAAATCATTATCACTCAATATCTCATCCACGATCCCCTGGAATTCACCGATGATATCCTTGTTCTTTGCCAGATAAGAAAATTCGTCTATGATGATGATTATTTTTTCTTTTTTAACGAGGTACTCGAAACAATCTCTGAAACTTTTAAAATTCGGCGTTGGAATGTTGAAAAATTCCCCTATTATCCTGTTGAATTTATCACGATTATATTCCCACTTTCTCTCTTCACACATGAGGAATATACATTTTTTATCTTTAGAAAATTCCTGCAGCAATCTGGTTTTTCCCACTCTTCTTCTACCGGTGATCACGACGAATTCGAATCCTTCTCTCGCGTGGTGGTTTTTCAACGAGGAGAGTTCATTTTTCCTGTTAACGAAGGTTTTTCGAATCATGATTATATAATCGTAATTCGTATTGTTAAACTTTTCGGTTGTGTTATCCTGT
>JAFDTZ010000197.1 GCA_019594305.1 Thermoplasmata archaeon | reverse complement strand
GGTTCTCTTAGTTCTTCTTCCAAGAGCATCTTCGCTTCCCTGAATAGAAATGCATCAGAACTGAAAAGATTTTGTTTGATCTCGCTGTTGACGGTTTTGCCGTTGAAGAATTCAAGGTATTTGGGTATGGAATCAGCAACACCGAATATCTTGATGATATCTTCCATGCCCACCCCTTGGAACCATTCCGATAGGTGTGAAAATTTTAACGGCCGGAGATTTAACTGGGCGGTGGTTCTTCCGTATAAGGGGGATCTTTGACTTAAAACACTTTTCTTCATCATCGATACCGCCGAACCGGATAAGATCAGGGTATGGTCCTTATCGCTCAATACCTTATCCACTATCCCCTGGAACTCACCGATGATATCCTTGTTCTTCATGAGATAGGAGAACTCGTCAATTATTACGATGGTTTTTTCATCGTTGGCTATATACTCGAAACAATCTCTGAAACTTTTAAAATTCGGTGGTGGTATATTGAAAAAATCACCTATGATCCTGTTAAATTTATCGAGATTGTATCTCCACTTTCTCTCTTCACACATGAGGAAGATGCATTTTTTACCTTTAGAAAATTCCTGCAGCAATCTGGTTTTCCCCACCCTCCTTCTGCCGGTGATCACTATGAACTCGAATCCTTCTCTCGCGTGGTGGTTTTTCAACGAGGAGAGTTCATTTTTCCTGTTAACGAAGGTTTTTCGAATCATGATTATATAATCGTAATTCGTATTGTTAAACTTTTCGGTTGTGTTATCCTGTAATTATTCCGTATTGTTATTACTGGGTTACAGCTAGATTATATTGGTTAAAACTTTTCATCGGAATCATGATGCTATTCTTTCAAACCAGACAATCGTTTGGATCACCGTATCCGATGGTGTTCAAACCTCCTCCTTCCTTTCCCATCATCGACAGTGAATCCATCACAAAATTGCCCACAGCGGTGAGCATGGATGCGAAGATATCCGGGTCCAGTTCCGAAGTTTGCCGCTCCGATCTATCTACCAATAACCCGTCGGAATCGATCAGATATATGGATATAACCCTCGGTGGTGGCTGTCCCGCCACGAGATGAAACAAGCCCGAATTACTGAGGGCTTCCCGTACGGACGACATATCTCTCCGGGGTACACAATAGCAACAGAATATCTTTGAAGTATACGATCATTTTAGCGTGTCAAAGATTATGTCAAACACCATATATGCTCTAAAACTTATATGTTGTAAAACATACTGCTGTGAATAGCAAAGGTAAGACGATCGAGTTCACGAATAAACGACCTGATAGATATTGGGAAGATAAGATCAGCACGGTACAGAGTAAACGGGACCATTGTAAAGAGGATAGCAGACGATATAAAAGATATGATAGAGCATTAAAAAGGATGAAAAGAAAGTGTGCTTATCAGATGAAAGATCTTCAGCATAAACTCAGTAGAAAGATAGTAGATAATACAAAATCAAACACCATCATAGTGGGCGATCTATCCGTCAAAGCTCTGTGCACTCAAAACAAATACCAGACAGGATTGCAGACCTCACTCCACAACACCGGACACATCGGAAGATTTGTTAGATTTCTGACATACATGGCACAACTTGT
>JAFDTZ010000050.1 GCA_019594305.1 Thermoplasmata archaeon | reverse complement strand
CCCCCCCCCCCCCCCCCCCCCCCCCCCCACGATGAAGGGCAATAACTCAAGGCCATAGCAAGAGTTATTAACTTCCTCAGATGTATATGTAATAACATGAGGACGAAGATAATCTGCACGGCAGCCCTGACGTTGATGTTGTTCGTCGGAATCTTCGCACCGATGGTCGGGACGGCAGAGCCACCGGAAGGATGGAGCGAAGATATACGTTTGACATATCCCCCTACACATGGTTATAAGGCGAATATAGATGTCTACGGTTCTTCCCTCCATATAACCTACGAAGGTTGGAGCGGTGATACCACAGATGTGTATCATATATCGTCAACGGACTCGGGAAGATCATGGAGTTCACCGGTTCAAATCTCCGATAGTGGGGTAATGGCTAGTTGGCCGGATGTAGGATTTTCAGATAACAACGTGCATATCGTTTGGGGTGACTGGAAAACACCCGCATGGGAGATATTCTACCGCCGCTCGGAAGACGGAGGTGACACCTGGTTCCCCGAGCGGATGATCTCCAGCAACGATGGCTACAACTCACAAGGACCGAAGATAGCCGTTAGCGACGACGGTATGAGCATACACGTGGTGTGGGTTGACGCCAGGCACAAAGACGATTCATTCCCGCAGAACACCGAACTGTACTACAACCGAAGTCTCGACGGTGGCCTGACATGGGAAGGCGAGGTGAGGCTCACATATGCTCCAAGGGGATCTTCCAATCATCGTTTAGCATTATACGGTGAAAGTTTACATCTAACATGGTATGATGATCGAAGTGGTTCTTTCGATGTGTATTATATGAGAAGCACAGACAACGGAGCCACATGGGGCGAAGAAGTCCTATTAGCAACCTCTTCCGATGACCAAGGACCTCAAGCTATTTCAGCCTACGATTCCAACGTTCACGTCATTTGGGTGGAAGAGGTATGGCCCGGACCGAATTACTACCTCTACTACCGCCGCTCGACGGACAACGGCGTGACATGGGGTGCGGCGGAGCAACTTTCCGGTCCAAGCCCGGTCATCTCAAATCCCGATATTTCCGTTCTAGGTGACGAAGTCAATATAGTTTGGGCTGATCGAATAGACGATGGAGAAAATGCGGAGATATATTTCAAAGAGTCAATAGACGGAGGGATCACCTGGAACGACGATTTGAGGCTGACTGATGCTGCAAACGACTCCTGGCGCCCCAGTATCGTTCTTGTCGATAACATGAAGCACGTCGTATGGCACGATATGCGAGACGGGAACAACGAGATCTACTACAAGCGGAACCCGGACTTCAACGACGAGCCGATACCGGAGTTCGCTAACATAGCGGTGCCGGTGGTTGCTACGCTGCTATTCGTGACTGTGGCGACGAGGGTGTGGCGCAAAGAGAAATATAGTTGAATCCTTTTTAGTGTTCAATCGATTGTCCGTAAAATCATTTTTTTACGTTTCTTAACTCCACTCAGAAACATAAAAAGTGGTGAAGGAATGAATTCCTCCTTTTTATCTACTTATCTCACTGCCGTTCAATAAGTGTGATAAATGCCACCGGACTACCGTCTGCCCACTTAATCACTTTTATACGCTCCGCTCAAAAATCGATATGTGCTTAACGAAAAATCTAAAACCCTATCACTATGTACACCCACCGGATGGACTTATTCTGCAAAAAATGCGGAGCTTTGATCTCGCCCAAAACACGTAAATGCCAACGATGCAACGAATCACACGGTAGTATCGGTAAACCGGAAAGACCTACGGTTCCTAACAACAAAGGCAGGGAAGGAACAATCTTTCCCTTTGAGAGAGTAAGAAAAGGTCAAAAACAGTTCATGGAAGATGCGGAGAGAACATTTAGGGATAGGGGTGTTTTGATCGCCCATGCCCCTACAGGGATAGGTAAGACCGCAGCGGTATTGACATCCGCATTGAAGGCGCGTAACAAACAAAAAATATTCTTTCTCACAAGCAAGCAGTCCCAACACCATATCGCTATCGAGACCATCAAGAACATGCCATCCCATGTAAGAGGTATAGATGTGATCTCAAAACAGCACATGTGTCCAAGGGAGGAATCGAGCCTGCCTTACCCGGTTTTCGAAAAGTTCTGCAACGAAACCGGTCAGCGGCAGTGTAATCTGTTCAACAAGGAGATGAACAAGGCCGTTGATTCGATCGAGAAGTACACTCTCCATGAAAACGAGTTAGTCGAGATGTGCAAAAGATACCGTGTTTGCCCACACAAGACAGCCCTTGTGGCCGGCCGTAACGCTGACGTTATAGTGTGCGATTACAACTACATGTTCTCCGATATGAGGGAACGCATACTGGATATTCTCGAAGTGGAATTGGAAAACTGCATGCTGATAGTGGACGAGGCACACAACCTACCCGATAGGGTAAGAAGTCATATGGAAGAGTACATGGACATAGAACTGCTGAGGGATTCCTTTCGTCTCCTGGAACCAGCCAACCCCGACCTAGCCGCATTCGTCAAAAGACTCGCGCTTGAATTCAACGATATAAAGGGCAAAGATAGGATCATCCACAAAGATATCATAGACGACAAGATAGAGATCGCTCTTAGAGGGGGTTTCGGAAGATACGAAAGTCTTGAAGATGTGATGCCCGAGCTGGAGAACGCCGCCCGTGATATACTGGAAAAGGATCCGGCGGCATCGGGTCCTATACGCCTTTACTCATTCTTGACTACATGGTCCATGGAGGGCCAAGAGGTGTTCAGGGTTTTCAACCATCGGGATGTATCCATCAGGGTCGGCCTTCTCGACCCCTCTGTGTTAACAGCCGAGGTGTTTCGAAGCATACACAGCGGCGTTCTAATGAGTGGTACTCTGTACCCGGGAGAGATGTATGCGGACCTTTTGGGTATATCCGAGCCAAAAATACGTAGTTATGAATCCCCCTTTCCCGAAGAAAATAGAAAGATAGTGAGTGTAAACCATCTCACCACCTCTTACAATCAAAGAGGAATACCCATGTATCAGGCCTATGCAAACTCAATCGCCGATGTGGCCAACAATGTACCGGGTAATGTGGCCGTATTTTTTCCTTCATATTCTTTGATGAACAGTGTGGTAGATAGATTGGAGATGATACATCTCGACAAGGAATTGATGGTTGAAGATCGTAGGTACTCCAAACGGGATAGGGAAGGCCTTATACGCAGCCTTCATAGATCCGGTAGGAACCTTCTTCTGGGCGTCCAGGGTGGCAGCCTCTCGGAAGGTGTCGATTACAAAAACAACGTTTTATGTTCGGTGATGATCGCCGGTATACCTTTTCCACCTCCTACACCTGACGTAAAGGCTCTGGAAGAATACTATACCAAAAAATTTGATCGCAAGAGGGGATATGAATATTCCAGGGTATTTCCGGCGATGAACAGGGTACTTCAAGCCGCCGGACGTTGTATAAGAAGCAGGAGCGATCGTGCTCTCATAGTGCTAATGGATAAAAGGTTCAACCAACCACATTATAAGAATATGCTGCCAGATGAGTTCGAATTCCATCCGGCGGAGAACCTAGAAGAAGAGAGTAAAAAATTCTTTCGTTGAATGATCATTTTTTCTTTTCTTCCTTTAAAAATTCCATCTGATCCCAGAATATCTCATGCTTTAAACCCTTCTCGTCCAGGAAATTACTGATCTTTTCGGTGATCTCATCGATCTCGGATTCTTCCTCCGCTATCCGGGGATAGATAAAGAATTGGACGTCCTTCCTATCCTTTGGAAATATCATCCTGTACCTAGCTTCACGGTTGTGACCCATGGGTTTCCTATTCATCTCTAGATCTCTCATGTTTTGCCGTATCAACATCAACATGTACTCTTCCCCGCTGTCTACAGGGTACTGATCACATATACGCATAAAGTAATCAAATAATTCCGGGAAAACCGGGGCGAGGTCTTTGTACTGAAATTTTTCAGGGAACACGAACAGACTGTTCCTCTTCTTCGTGATTATTTCTATTTCGTCCATATAACCCTCATTAACATATCTCCCCTAATAAACCTAATCCTCTTTCGGAATAGTTATTTGTGTTCTTAGTATAGATTTGTCTTCAGATAAAATAGTCCGACGATTGTACACATTTATGGTTCTCTAAGGTTCGACCGACAGTTATATTTAAATACGTTAAGATTAAAGGATTAAAAACGATACGGAGATAAATTTAAATAAAAGGTCTAAATATGTGGTTTAAAATGGACATATCCGATGATTCGGGGGAAAAATAAAGATGATACGTTTTGGTCCAAGTGGTATCCCTTTGTCGTGTAAAGGCAGAACGCTTCTAGACGGTGTTAGTGATGTCCATAAACTTGGTCTGACAGCACTGGAAGTGCAGTTTCTCAGAATGAACGCTCGTACTACTCCGGTAGATGTGGAAGATGAAGTAGGTCTCAAAGCAAGGGATGTGAAGGGAAAACTCATAATAGGTGTCAACCGGGGATTCGAATACAAAAATATTTTCATGGAGGACCTTGACAAGGTACTAGAACCCGGTGACATGATCCACTTTCTCAAAGGCGGCGTTGCCGAAGAGTTTCACAGGTTTTCAAAGATAGGATATATAGGTAAGGAGATTGACGTAAAACTAACATTACACACCCCGTACTACATGAAATTCACCGATACTGAAGGAGACCTGGTGAAGAAATCAAAATTAGCATTTAAATATAGTACATTGATGGGGGCGGAATTGGGGGCCGATATGGTGGTCACTCATCCCGGTCTAATGGAGGTGGGGGAAACTACAGACGACGTAAGGGATAAAGTCATCAAAAACATGAGGAAGTTAAGGGATTGGATAAATAAAAATTTTGAAGACGGACCTCTGATAGGTCTGGAGACCCAGATGGGTAAAGATGTTTTTGGTAGCCTCGATGATATATTAAGCGTATGTAAAAAAATCTCGGGTACTCAACCGATCTTAAACCTTGCTAATATAAAAGCGAGGGGTGAATACCCCCTAGAAGACCCCGATGATTTCCAAGAGATTTTCGATTTGTGCAAGAACATTACAGGCCGAGATTATTACATCAACTTCTCAGGGATCGAAAAGAGGAGAAACGAATATCGGTTCACACCGATCAAGAGAGGTGAGCTCAGCTTCGAACCTCTAGCTGAAAATTTGGTTTATAACGAAGATGATTTCACCATCATCTCTACTTCTCCGTTGAAGGAACACGATGCCATGTATATGAGGGTAATTTTCGAGAGGAATTACTCAAAGGAGATCGGTAAGGAACTGAGGAGGAAACTAAGAGATGGTTGATAGATTTTCCGAATCGATCGATTATATATGCAGCTCTATCGAAGGTTGCTTAAAAAGTTACAAACTTGAAAAGATACAATGTGCCGTTGAAGCTATTACAAAATCTGATAAGATATTCGTATATGGTGCGGGAAGATCCGGCTTGGTCGGTCGTACCTTTGCAATGCGACTGATGCAGATAGGATTAAGTGCCTTCTTTATCGGGGAAACTATTACACCCGCCGTAAACGACAAGGACTGCGTTATCTTCATTTCCAAAACAGGTGAGACTCAGACCGCTATACAGGCCGCTGATATAGTGGAAGATAAGGTAAGGGCAAAGATAATCATCCTCACGGCGAATCCGAATTCAACCCTGGCTGATTTCGCAGATATCCTACTTGTAATAGATGCACTACGAAATGATAAAGATTCAACCCTTGCCCCTTTGGGAACGGTCTTTGAAAACTCAGCGATGATTTTTCTAGACGCACTTGTGTCGGTTCTCATGGGAGAATTAGGCGAAACAGAGAAGGATATGAAGGTCAGACACCCGATTTTGGTGTGATTACCCATTATTTTTAAATACCAAAACATTTATAGGCGAGGCATCTCAACAGATATTACGGAGTTGAAATATTGGCAAAAGGTCTCAATTGTGCTCGGAAACTTAAACGAACCCGGCAGAAATTCCGCTGGAGTGACTTGAGTTACAAAAAGCGGGAAAAAGGTCTTAAAAAGAAGACCGATCCACTGGAAGGTGCACCTCAAGGTAGAGGAATCGTTCTGGAAAAGGTAGGTATAGAAGCTAAACAGCCTAACTCTGCCATAAGGAAATGCGTAAAGGTTCAGCTTATAAAGAACGGTCGTCAGGTGACAGCATTCGCACCAGGAGAAGGCGCGATAAATTACATCGATGAACATGACGAGGTTTTGATCGAAGGTATAGGTGGTATGAGAGGAAGAGCATACGGCGATATACCAGGAGTCAGATTCAAGGTGGTCAAGGTGAACAGAGTAGCTCTAAGAGAGTTGGTCACCGGTAGAAGAGAGAAACCATTGAGGTAAGGTGTTTCATCCATGGCTGAAAATATAGATGAAAAGGACACGTCGTTAACAAACGCTCAAGAATATATTTTTGATAAGCTCGAGATGCCGCTACTCTTTGGTAAGTATGACATGAAAGAAGTAAAGCCCTCCGACCCCGGTCTGAAAAGGTATATCAATTTACTTCCTGTACTTGTACCTCACAGCGGAGGATCCCGTAGTAATAAGAGATTTGGTAACAGCGAGGTCAGTATAATCGAGCGATTGATCAATGGTATGATGCGAACAAAAAATTACACCGGTAAGAAAACGAAGGCATACAACATCGTTATGGATGCTATGGATATAATCCACAAAAAAACAGGGAAAAATCCCGTTCAGATACTGGTAAGGGCGATTGAAAATTCCGCACCGATGGAAGAAACCACCCAGATCAGATATGGTGGTATCTCAGTGCCGAAAGCGGTGGACGTTTCGCCTTTACGTCGTCTCTCCATATCCATATCGAATAACACAAAAGGAGCGGTTAAAGCATCATTTAAAACTAAAAGGGGCGTCGCTTATTGTCTGGCGCAAGAATTGATAAACGCAGCAAACGGAGATAAAACATCATTTGCCATCTCGAAGAAGGAAGAGACGGAAAGGATGGCTCAATCAGCAAGATAATATTTAACTTAAATAGGAGATTTTTTTATGGGACGAAAGGAAAAGAACATCCAAAAGGCACAAAAGCTGATGGATAAACCGAAAATGATACGAAACATAGGGACGGCAGCTCACATCGACCACGGTAAGACCACTTTGAGTGATAATCTCATCGCCGGTGCCGGTATGATGTCCGAGGAATTGGCCGGTAGACAATTGATGTTAGATTTTGATGAACAAGAGCAGGCTAGAGGAATTACCATCAATGCGGCGAATGTTTCAATGGTTCACGATTACGAAGGTAAGGAATATCTTATAAATCTGGTAGATACCCCCGGGCATGTTGATTTCGGCGGTGACGTTACCAGGGCTATGAGGGCCGTTGATGGTGTGATCATAGTTGTTTGCGGTGTTGAAGGAGTTATGCCACAGACAGAAACAGTGATACGTCAGGCTCTAAAGGAAAAAGTGAGACCTATCTTGTTTATCAATAAGGTGGATAGACTGATAACCGAGTTGAACCTTGACGGAGAGGAGATGCAGCAAAGGCTTTACAAAATGATACGTGAAATAGATGAACTGATCAAAAGCATGACTCCCGAGGAATTCAAAGGAAAATGGGGTTTGAGTGTAGAAGACGGGACGGTAGCCTTCGGTTCTGCCCTTTACAACTGGGCCATATCAGTACCCTTCATGAAAGCAAGAGGTTTCTCATTCAAGGATGTTTACGACTTTATAGAACAGAAAAATATCAAAGAACTGGCCAAAAAAGCACCGATCCACGAGGTAATACTTAACCAGGTAATAAGACACATGCCTGACCCTATAACTGCGCAAAAATACCGAATACCAAACATATGGAGGGGAGATGAACAATCAGAAGTAGGTAAAGCCATGATAGAGTGTGATGAAAAAGGTCCTACTGCATTGATGGTGACAAAGATAATTATCGATCCCCACGCCGGTGAGGTATCCGTCGGCCGATTGTTCAGCGGGATGATCAAGGGCGGTATGATGTTGAAGGTGGATCGACAGCCAAAACTTAATCGTGTTCAGCAGGTGTCCCTAAGCGTAGGTGCAGATCGGGTTCCTGTGGACGAAATTAAGGCCGGAAACGTTGTTGCAGTAACCGGTCTGAAAGATTCGATCGCAGGTTCTACAGTAAGCTCGCTTGAAGATATGGTGCTCTTTGAGAAGATGAAGCATTACTCTGAACCGGTAGTCACCAAGGCCGTTGAGGCAAAGAGAACCGCGGACTTACCTAAACTCATAGATGTACTGCGTTCTATAGGGAAATCGGACCCGAGTATAATGGTCAAGATAGACGAAGAAACAGGTGAACATCTGATCTCCGGTATGGGCGAACTTCATCTAGAGGTGACCGAACATCGTATAAGAGAGGAGCAGGGAGTACAGATAACCTCTTCTCCACCCATAGTGGTCTACAGAGAAAGCGTGGACGGTAAAAGCGAGGTATTCGAAGGTGTATCCCCAAATAGACATAATAGATTTTACATAGAAATAGAACCTCTCGAGGAAAGTATAGTGAAAGCTATAGACGAAGGAACTATTTCAGTACATGGAAAGATAGAGAACAAAAATGAGTTGAGCAAGCAGCTTAGAGAACTTGGGATGGACAAAGATGAATCTAAGAACTTTGTTGATTTCTACGGAGATAACGTTCTTCTCAATATGACCAAAGGAATTCAATACCTTTATGAGACTATGGAATTGATAGAGGACGGCTTCGAATCCGCCATGGAGGAAGGTCCCCTTGCTCGTGAGAACTGTAAAGGTGTAAAAGTCCGTTTGGTTAATGCGAAACTTCATGAGGACGCGATCCATCGTGGACCTGCACAGGTGATACCCGCGGTCAAAAATGCCATATACGGAGCTATGTGCCAAGCAGGACGAAGTCTCCTGGAACCAAAACAAAAAGTTTTCATCGATGTGCCTGCAGATATCATGGGCAACGCCACGGTTCAGATACAGCAGAGACGAGGCGAGATACTCGATATGAAGCAGGAAGGAAATAACACTAAACTTGAGGCAAAGACTCCTGTTGCCGAGATGTTCGGTTTTTCCGGTGACATCAGAAGTGCGACGGGTGGTAAGGCACTTTGGTCAACGGAGCATGCGGGCTTCGAAAAGGTACCTAAAAATATGGTTCCCGAAGTTGTAAAACAGATAAGAGAACGTAAAGGGCTCAAACCTGAGCCTTTCGACGAATCACACTACAGGGCCTGAGGTGCTATAGATATGGAAGAAAGCAATGAAGAAATGATACCCAGGGAATATTTAGCGATGATCTATGCCTTCGTAGCAGCCCTGGGCATTGCTTTCTATATATCATGGTCTTTTGTGCATGGTACATGGTTTGACGTAGGCGTGTACACTATCACTGCCGTTATGGTGGGCTTCGGGATCATCGGGTTTTTACTATATTCTTTGGATTGAACTCCGAACTATGGATAAAAAAGTAAAGTTATCTGTGGTAGTCGTGGCGATCGTCATCGTCACTTTAACTTTTTATATGTTGTACAATGGCTCTGAAGCGGAATTTGAAAGTACCGAGATCACCGTTATAAATGAGCAAGGAGAGAATATCACTATCTATGTTGAGTTGGCGATGGAACACTCTCAACATAGAAAAGGATTGTCCGGTAGAGATTCACTATGTGATCCGTGCGGTATGCTCTTTATATTCGATGAAAATATTAGTTCAGGTTTCTGGATGAAGGATACCTCCATACCTCTTTCCATAGCATTTATAGCGGAAGACGGTACGATACTGGATATTCAGGACATGGAACCTTATACCGACGATGAGCATAAGCCCGAGGGCGAATATAGGTATGCCTTGGAAGTGAACAAGGCTTTCTTCCAAGATAATGACATTCATGTAGGTAATATGGTGATCATTCCTGAAGAATACCGTACGTGATCAATGGGTCCTGCAGAGATAAACGGCTTCGACTGTAGGTTTACCGCATGACAAACACTGTCCTTTGTGATCTTCCTTATCATCGTATAAGGTGCCCAGTATCTCTCTATCAGATACTTCCTCGATGTACTGACCGCAGTCTAATTCGCCGCACCAACCTATACGATATATCTTCTCTTCTTTCATCTCGGCGAAGTCCTGTGCGTCTTCCATATTGTCTTCTAAATCTTGTCGAGCCCTATCGTACATCTCTTCTTCCATGGTCTCTAATATCTCTTTTATGTTCATGGACAGTTTATCGTAGGGTATCACTGTTTTTTTACCGGTATCTCTTCTAACCGCGGTGACCGTACCATCTTCCATCTCGTTCCCACCGATATCTAGTCGTAGGGGTATCCCCTTCTCCTCCGAATGGAAGAATTTACTTCCGGGTCTGAGGTCATCATGGTCATCTATATCAACCCTGAAACCCATCTCCTTAAGAGTGTCTTCTATCTCTCTGCAGTAGTTAAGTAAGTCAGCATCTTCACCGTAAATTATGGGTATTATCCGTATCTGTATCGGTGCCACTTCCGGTGGAAGAACCACACCTTTGTCGTCTCCATGTATCGCAACTACAGCACCTATGAGTCGTTCGGACATGCCGTAGGTGGTCTGATGTACATGTTTATGTTCTCCATCTATATCTTCGTAAGTGATGTTGTACGCTTTTGCAAAATTAGTCAGATATTGATGGATACCTGCTATCTGTAGTAATCTTCCGGTAGGCATGAGGGCATCGGCACCGACGCTGTATTCCGCCCCCGGGAATTTGTCCCAATCCGTCCTTTTGAGTTTAAGGTAAGGTAAACAGAGCTTTTTAGAGAGAGCATCCATTATCTCAAAATCCTCATGAATCTGCTCTTCAGCTTCAACTTCGTCCTGGTGGCAAGTGTGAGCCTCGAAGAAGTGTATCTCTCGCATGCGCATGAAAGCTCTGGTCTGCTTGGTTTCGTATCTGAAGACGTTAACTATCTGATATGTCTTAAGGGGAAGATCGGTGTGTGAGCGTATCCACAGGTCGAATACGGGGTACATGGCAGTCTCGCTGGTTGGTCTGAGCAGCAGCGGTATGTCTAGCTCGTTCCTTCCTGCGTGGGAAACCCAGAAGACCTGATCGTCGAAACCTTTTATATGATCGGCTTCTTTTTTGAACTCATCTTCGGGTATGAGCAAGGGGAACTTGACCTCCTGGTGGTTTGTTTCTTCCACCAGCCTTCGGGTTTCATCGTCTATCAAACGCATCAGTTTCCAACCGTAGGCTGGCCAGACGTTCATCCCTTTTACCGGGTATCTCTTGTCTGTAAGTCCTGCCTTCTCTATGACCTCGTTGTACCATTCACTGAAGTTCTCATGTTTGTTCATCTTTAACACCTGCTAAAGGGTCTTTACCACAAACAGGACACTCGCCAAGTTCGTATATGCATGTTTTGTGGTATGAGTTACCGCAATCTATGCATCCGTGGCGAGCGTCTGGTTCTTCTATCTGTCCGAAGCAGATAGTGCACGTTGTATTATTTAATTGTTGGGTCTCTGTGTCGGTGGCTGGAGCGGTTTCACCGGATATGATCTCTTGTTCATCTTTAACCGGCCGTCTTTTCCATAACATGTATGCACCGCCACCTGCTGCGCATGCAACTAGTATTAAAAGTAGATGCCATAAGTATCCACCAAGTATGACCGGTTTTTCATTAACTGTTATGTAGGCCGGTGTCGAGGGAAGAATGATGTTCTCCCCGTCGGCATCGATTATTTCCAGTTGGTATGTTAGCTGGCCTTCGTCGGCAGTAAGTTTGCAGCCCCAGGAGCCGTCAGTTAGATCTCCCTCCTGCAGCATAAGATCGACGGAATGCTGTTGTCCCTTAGGGCATGTATAATGTAGCACCACACGGATTACTCCGACAGGACTAGTAACCCTTATGTTGAAGTCAAAGGGTGTATCTGCTTCTGCATCGATGATATCCAGTGGATATATACGGGACGGGTTCTTCACAAAAATTGTGTAGGTTTCACTATAGGTAATGAGTCCGCTGATGTCAACCGCTTTGAATCGATAGCTTATCTCTCCCGTACGGTTCTGCCTGGGTATGCCTGTTAGCCAAACATTATCTCCGCTGTAGTTGGCAGGTACCTGGTGGTATACATTGTTAGTACTTGTATATAGTAGAGTAACCTCAGATATCTCCACATCCCCTTGGACCTCAGTTTCTACTCTGATATCGAAACCTTTGTCTATCTCTTCCACACTTGTTACCGAGGTCACTTGGGGGGGTCCCTGAGACGTGAATACGTACGTAATATCTTCGTCTAGTGGTATACCGTGGAGATCTACAGCTTTGGTTCTGTTTATGGTGAAGGTATACTGCGTTTCCGGATTTAGATTGAACAGAACTATGCTGAGATTGTAACTGCTGTTCCAATCTGTTTCGAAGTGCACTTCCGGCGATATACCGCAAGCACTGATGATATCCGTTGCCATAGGTTTAGAGAATTCTATATTGAAAATACCGTTGATTGGCATAACATCGTAATCCTGAGATACGCGGATCACCGAAGGTGCTGTCAGGTTTAATATGGGAACGGAATGTGGGCCGGAATGTGTCGTTAGACCCGCGCCGTCTGTTGCCCAGATGGTGTAAACCAGTGTGGATTCCGTGCCAGGTACGTCCAAAGTCATAGCATAGGTATCGTCTATGGTGTGGTTCATGCTGACGTTATCGCCTGAACCGCCGGCAAACGAATACTCGAGGTATACGCTTTGTAGATGTATATCATCTGTTACGACCGCTTCGATAGTTATTTCATCGTACATGTGCCATCGGTTCGGGGGTGTATGCTCGATAACTGGAGGTAGCTCTGCGGTAAAGGTGTATATAAAATCGTCACCCGGGATGCCATCCGCGTTTCCGTCCAATCTGTTACGGTACAGATCTACTGCATTCGCACTGATGGTGATGTTGTATTCCTTACCGGGTGTCAACGACTCTAGGGGTTTAACCACGAAGGTACGGTTATCCAACCATGTCATGTTCACATAGGTATCTTCCCAGTCGAATGCATCTTCAACTGTCTCCCTTTCCATATCCTTTGAGAACACGATAGTGAACTCGGGAGCCACCGGCACCACCGGTGTACCAGGTGTTACCTCAACCACCGTTGGAGGTTCCAGGTCCATCAGGGTGGGCGTCCATGTGAAGTTGGCATCGTTCTGCACGTAGATTCCTATTCCGTCACCGGGTTCGATGTTGAAGTCGGTACCACCGGTCCAGCCGCCCGGGAAAGGGAAGTCCGCGTAGTAGTATTGCTCGGTCCAACCACGGACGGTGTAATCCCATTTAACCACACTTCTAATATACTGATTTGAACCTTCACCGGTATGTCCCTCTATGTCGATAACTATATCGCTAGCGGTGAGTTTGCCATCGACATTATTATCATGCATTGAATAGGGTATGGGTATGTAATGTAGTCTATTATCCGCATCGTCAATAAAATCCATGCTGTACTCTATATCCGTTGCGTTTATGTGCCATGTGAACTCAGAACCGTTCTGTACTTTGATACCTATTCCGTCACCGGGTTCGATGTTGAAGTCGGTACCACCGGTCCAGCCTGCCGGGAAGTCACTGTATAAGTACTGTTCGGTGTAACCTCTAGTGGTGTAATCCCATTTAACCACAGCGGTGATATACACATTCGCACCATCGCCAGTGTGTCCTTCTATGTGCGTGACAATGTCACTTGCTGTCAGGCTGCCGTCGCCGTTCATATCGGGAAAATCCGCAGGGATCGACAGGTAGTGTAATTTTGAGATTGCATCGTCGATGAAGTATCTTGCGATACAGAATCCCATCGTTGATATCCTGCCCTCGATTCCCCCCTTTACACCCCTGACAAGATATAAATGGTTCCCACCGGTTAGTAACGCACCATGATGCCTCCACTCTAACTCTTCAGAAAGGTCATGATCCCACTCTGCCGGGAATGACGCATAGACATCTTGTGTCCAATAGATTTTGTAACCATCGACATCCTCTAGCGTGGCCCAGTGCAACACTACATCGTTTCCGTCTTTTCTCACTTCAAATTCCTCCGGTGCCGGTATGTCCAGATACGAATGTTCGTGTATTGTACAACCTTTATCGGTATTCATCCCAGTGGATACTGCGGCCGTGCTTAACAGTATTGTAAGCATTACAAATATCGGTATGATCTTATCGCGTATCATGACCACACGTGTATGCAACAGATT
>JAFDTZ010000048.1 GCA_019594305.1 Thermoplasmata archaeon | reverse complement strand
GAATATACTGGAGATATGGAGAGATTGACACTCAATGTGATACCGTATTCCCAGGTGAAGGCAGAGGTCAAATGTTGCATAGATGAGTTGAGAGAAAAAATATCGAAAGAATTCTGAATATGGGGCACGGGGACCCAACAAGATTACGCAGTAATTTTGTGGGCTAGTGGAGACGTAGCTTCCCGGTGGATTTGAGCACCGATTTGATGGAAAATTTGTTGGATGTGAAGGGATATATGATTCTTTTTTGGTACTCTAGCGATTATATACAGTGGCCTCCAAGTACACGTATATGAAATGTCTTTATCCGTCTTTGATATCAGGATTTGGGATAAATCGGATCCCATCGGTAAGTTAATTTAGGTGCGTTTACATAGTCATATAGTACGAAAACAGAGCACTCATAGTGCGGTTTGGAGAGGTTAAAATGAACACAAAAGGGACGAGGAGTCTATGTGTCGTGATGCTGTTGGTAGTGGGCGTTGTTGGTATCGGCATCGGTGGATCGTTTGAGGAAGAGGTAGGGACAAACGACCCCATGGGCGATGTTATCGAGCTATGTACCTGAAAGGCCGGACCATTACAACAATCTGGAAACCTGGGACCATACCATGGGAATATGGATACGGATGAACATCAATGCCACCTTGACCGTTGAGGGTAACGTGTCCGATAGTACGGAGATCACGCTGTATCCCGGATGGAACATGGTGGGATTGCCCAGCGCCGAAGCCGGAAATCACGGCATACCGGCGGAAGTGACCAAAGTTGGCTACTTCGACGCTTCCGAAGAATACAACCTCGCATACCATTATAGTCCGCCCGAGTTCGTTTTCGAGCCCGGACAAGGTTATTGGATCTACAACAACGGGGATGTACCGGTTACATGGGTCGTTAACTATCAGGTATAGTGTATACTCATGGATAAGGGGCCGTTAGAAGTATCGACGTTACCCCTTTAGTAAGATTGTATCGAAAGATGCGTGTAAAACCCCTTCCCATTTTTTATTTTTTGTTCAGAAGAACTCGCTCAACTTGTTTCTCCTGTATATGTCTATCTGGCTCAACGTGGCACTTCCTGAACGCTTCAGTGCGAATAATACCGTTTCCGCAACCTCTTCCGCTTCGAGGATCTCCCCTTCTTCGTACTTGTTCCTGTAGGCGATTCCATCTTCCGAAGGTATTTCCGTTCTAACTTCCGAAGGATTAACCAGGGTAACCCCAACACCTTCCTTTCCATAGATGGCTTCTATACTGTGGGCGAAGCCTTTTACCCACCATTTGGACGCTGCGTAAATGGGGTTGAATGACCTGGGATGGTTGGAATCGAAACTGCCAACGAACACGATATTTCCACCGGATTTTCTTACGTATGGCAGTGCCTCCCGGGTGGCGAAGAAGGTACCGTCAACGTTGGTCTCCATGGTTGCCGTGTAATCCGCTGTGGAAAAATCCTCCATGTCACCGTACCGGATTATACCCGCGTTGTTCACCAGTATGTCTATTGTACCGAATCGATCTATGGTTTCACGTACGAGGTTCTTGACATCCTCCTCCACCCTAATATCCCCGGGAACGAGCAGTATATTTTCCCGGTAATCCATGGACTCCGCTGCCACCCTCAGCTTTTCCCTGTTCCGGGAACACATCACTACCAGACAATTCTCCCGGTTAAGCATCAAGGCGATCTCTCTACCTATCCCCTCGCTGGCACCCGTGACTATTGCAACCTTGTTTTTTAACGACGAATGATGTTTCATTGTGTGATGTAAAGCATTGAAGGCCGTTAAAAGTTTTGTCAGGATTTCTCAGCAAGTATTTCCAAGGCTGCCATGGCACTTCTTTCCTTGTCCTTGATTTCCAGCATAATATCAAAATCGTAGCTTTCGGTTTTTTTCAGAAAGTTTCTGAAATCATGACTATCGAGGTGCTCCGCATGCCGTCCCGTTCTTTGTCCCGGAAGTTGAGAACTGTAATCCACCATGGGGATACCATCCCCATTCTTCCAGGTTTTGCTGACTTCATTGAGTATCCGTTCCAGATCCTCATCGTCATTGTTCAATACATGATGGAAGTAATCGAAGAGTACGGATATCCCCGTCATGTCATGTATATCCAGGCAATTTCTTACGGTATACGACCTATCATCGTTTTCTATTACCAACCGTTCCCTTATATCATCGTCAAGGTCCGAATATCTTTCCGCAAATCGTTTTTTGCTCTTCTCCTTTTCACCGTAGACTCCCCCCACGTGCACCTGAAATTTTGCCGTGCTGTCCAAACCCAAAAGGTTCAGTATACCGGCGTGGTAATGCAGCTCCCTAACACTTCGCAGATATACATTCTCCTTTTTCGAGTTCAAAACAATGAACTGGTCGGGATGCATTGATATCCGTATGTGATTTTCCCTGATGAAACGCCCTATATCGGTAAACTTATCTTTGAATTTCTCCTCCCAGGGGTAATCGTTGACCTCGTGGGACGCAAAGGGTATCAGGTCCGAGCTTATCCTGAAAAACAGTATGCCTTTTTCCGCATTGAACTCCAGAATCCTTTTCAAACATGCCAGGTTGGTCTCTATCTTTTCCGCCAGTTTACTATCGGAGTATGAAGCCAACCGGAGGGTTCCGCTGCATGTACAGTCGAGTGTCCTGTTCACACATGGATAGCCAACCTTCATCAACTGCGGATTGGAGTGTCGCTATTTAACAATGGTCCATGAATAGGCGGTTGGAGATGATTCTCTAGACACCCTCACGTTTAAATTGGAACCGTTGTTATACCTAAAGGGTATAAACATGCAGGCCTTTGATTATCTCAAGGAACTGGCTAAGGAGCATCGATACGGCGGAACCGCCGAAGAAAGAAGAGCACAGAAAAAGATAACCAGATGGTTTCAAGAACTGGGTTACCATGTGGAAAGGGAGGCCACGGAATACATTTCTTCCTCCGTTTATCTCATATTGAAATGGCTGCTGGCATTCGCAGTGTTCATAGCGCTCCTGGTATCCTCCCTGTGGATAAACACCTTTATCGTCGCCCTTGCCATACTGGGATTCTACACTTTACTGTTCAAGATTATGCCCAAGGTAGAGCTTAAGATCGCCAAGACCAAGTCCGAGAACATAATCGCCACCCTCAATCCGGAAAAAAAACATAGATTGATTTTGTGCGGACACTATGACAGTGCCCGGGTGGTGCCCAAATGGTTCACACGGTATCAGGAACTGCGAGGTGCCATTACACCCATTCTTACTATGATATCCCCCATGGGCCTCCTGGCGGTACTGATATTCCACGGACTCTACTATCCCTTCGATATCTTCACAGGATTTCAGGGTTCCTGGGTGTATATATGGTGGTTTTTCCTGGTGTTCTCCCTAGTCAACTACGTACCACTCCTCATCATGATATTCTACATGACCGATCTTTTGGGATCCAATTATTCCATGGGCGCTGATGACAACGCATCCGGCATAGCCGCTATGCTTGAGGTATCCAGGCGAATCAAGGAATCCGATCTTAACATGAGAGTTGATTTCTGCTGTTTCGCCGCCGAGGAGAGCGGCCTTTTTGGCTCAAGGGGCTGGGTCGAGAAACACAAAGACGAGATAGACAGGGATCGAACGTACATACTGAATCTTGATATGGTGGGTCGGGGAGACGTGTATTTCCTGACCAACGGGGTAGGTATGATACCAAAGAAGCACTGCGATACCGCACTTTTGGAGATGCTAAAGGAATCACTGGTAAAAAACCATCAGGAATACGAGGAGATGTGGGGTGGTGCATCGGATGTTCATGAGTTCCTCTACAGGAAGATGAGGGCAGTCTCCCTCATGCGGGCCAACTCCAAGAAGATGAACCCAGGCCATAAGATGATGAACCTTATTTCCCGCACCCCCGTACACGGTGATTTTTACCCGGATATATCCAGATGGCACCATACCGAGGACGATACCACGGACAAGACATCTCCGAGTAAACTGGAGTCATCGGTTCTTGTGGTGGAGAGTTTCGTACATTCAATTTCATACAAGATAGGTGAAGGTGCGCTCTGAATAGAGGGATGATCATATATCGCACCAACTATTTACGAATTTAAATACAGATACAAGGAAAGGTGATGTAATGACGAAGAAGATAATTGCAGGGGGAATCTTCATTATGCTTATAATGGGATTAATGCTGATGGGTGGTTACCGCATGGAGACAGATAAAGAGGTTTTGAACAAAACTACGAGAGAACTTATCACAGATGATCCCGGTACATCTGGCAACCCGTACGTGATCTACGATGTTAATGATCTGCAGAACATGAGTTTGGATCTAAGTGGGTACTATACACTTGCCAATGATATAGATGCAAGCGAAACTGAATATTGGAATGAGGGGGCTGGTTTTGTTCCTATTGGGGATTCGTCTAACAGATTCACCGGTAGTCTTAACGGTGGTAATTACAGTATCGAGTTTCTCCATATAAACAGACTAGATACATCAAATATTGGATTTTTCGGCTCTTCGGGCGACGGAGTTGAAGTGAGTAATTTATACATGAACAACACGAACATAAGTGGTAGGTTCTATGTGGGCGGTCTGGTAGGGCACAACATATTTGTCGACTCAGCAGTGGAACGCTCATACGCAACTGGAGGTGTTGTTGCAAGTAACGGATACGGCGGCGGACTCGTTGGATGGAACGATACACGATCCATATGCATTGGGTGATGTAAGTGGCAAGGGTTCTGTGGAAGGTTTGATTGGACAAAGCTCAGGAGTGGTTGAAAGCTGTTATGCTCTGGGATCCGTATCATCGGTTTCCAGTGGTGTCGGCGGTCTGGTCGGATCAAACGCAGGTTCCGTATGTTACTCCTATACCCAGGGTAACGTGAGTGGATATGATTACACCGGTGGTTTTGTAGGATATAACGAAGGAATCGTTTTTAACTCCTATGCAATGGAAAATGTGACCCGAATCCAGGCATCAATATTTACTTACTTCGGTGGTTTTATAGGGTACGCTGGTCAAGGTTCTATAATCAACTGTTACTCCACCGAAGGCATCGAATATGAAAATGGATCTGATCCAACAGATAAGGGCTTTGCAGGCGAGTGGGTCCGTAGTTGTGAGATGATTGGTAACTTCTGGGACATTGATACAAGCGGACAGATCTCAACAGCAGGTAACGCAACCGGTAAATCCACTACAGAGATGATGGAAATCACCACATTCTCATCCGCTGGCTGGGACATCGCCCTCGTCCAGGATCATGACCAAGAGATATGGTACATCGACGATGGAAACGACTATCCACGCCTGTGGTGGGAAGAGTATATAGAACGCGTTACGTTCGATATATCTCTATTCGCAGGCGGCCAATCCGATGGCTGGAACTTCGTGTCCTTTAACCTTGAACTGGAGGATACATCTCTTATGGCTGTACTTGCAGATATAGATGGTAGCTACGATCGAGTGATGTACTACGATGCCTCAACGGACCAATGGCTCAGCTACGTACCAGACAGAGCCGACCACTTCAACAACCTAGACACGTGGAACCATCGCATGGGCATCTGGATACGCATGACCGAGGATGCAACTCTAACCGTAGAAGGATACGTACCATCGAGTACTGACATCACACTCTACCCAGGCTGGAACATGGTGGGTCTGCCCTCAAGTACTGAAATAAGAGCGAGTGATACACTGCCCGATGAGATATCCAAGATAGGGGTGTTCAGCGCCTCTGCGGGATACAATGTTGCCTATCTATCCAAAGACATGTTCGATATGATATTACTACAACCGGGCAGAGGTTACTGGATGTACAACAGCGCGGACGAAGCGGTGACCTGGACTGTTGATTACTGATTATAGTCGAGGGCATAACGTTTTGTGAAAAACTTATGTCTTCGAATATGTGTGGAGGACACGTTGGACGCTACCGCTTCCACTTGCTCGCATAGCAAAGCTTTACTCACACAAACTTATCTAAAAACAGTTTTGTCCTGCACAATAACTAACCAAACCACTTCCGGAAAACAAACTCGACATAGATATCCCCGAACCCGATAACCCATTAATCCTAAATGTATCTCTATAAAACCCTAACAAATTTAATATTATAGTACAATCATAAGTATATTACACCAATATCAGGGTGGTCCAATACATGGGAAATAATGCATTTACGACCTTGCTGGCCTTCATGTTATTAGTCAGTGGACTGTCAGCAACGGTCGGCGGAGCCTCTACCATAGAAAACCAAGGGTATGATAACATGGTAGACAACCTGATATGGATATACGATGTGTACGACCTTCAGGCGATGAAGGACAACCCCAGGGCACACTACGCTCTTGCCAATGACATCAACGCAACCATCACCAAGGACATAGGCTTCGAACCTGTGGGTATTGATTGGGAAAACAGGTTCACCGGAATTCTGGATGGTAACAATCACACGATTATAAACCTGCACATCAACCATTCACACGGTTTATCAATCGGTTTGTTCGGATACACGGGCCTCGAAGCCGAAGTGAAGAACATAGGCTTGGTAAACAACAACATCACGGGAAAACGTTATGTGGGCGGCCTGGTAGGCCGTAACAGTGGAATAGTGTCAAATTCATATGCTACCGGAAGTACTTCCGGAGACACCAATGTCGGCGGGCTCGTTGGATATAATCAATTTAATGGAATGGTATCATACTCCTATGCAACGGGAGAAGTGTCCGGCTCCGAATTTGTCGGCGGGCTCGTTGGATGGAACCGCCTGTGTACGATTGAAAATTCATATGCCACCGGAACAGTTAATGGGGGTTACGGAGGCACAGGCGGCCTAGTCGGGTACAACACAGGTATTATTTCTAACAATTATGCAAATGCAGACGTAAGAGGTATAAATTTGGTTGGTGGACTAGTGGGCACAAATTCTGGTTCGGTTGAAGACTCAAGAAATTCAGGAGAAGTTAAGGGTATAGAAAATGTCGGCGGGTTAGTGGGAAGGAATTTTGATGGTGATGTCGTCAACTCTTCCACAAAGGGAGATGTGACAGGAGATTATAATGTAGGGGGACTTGTGGGGTACAATTGGGACGGAAGAGTTTCAAGTTCAAATGCCGGGAATAATGTAAGCGGAAAGTCACACGTAGGCGGACTGATAGGATACTTGTTCAGGTTCAATCATGGCTTTATGTCAGAATCCTACTTCACGGGCTCTGTTGACGGGACCTCTAACGTCGGAGGTCTAGTGGGATTTAACCTCGGATCTAATACGATTTTCAATTCACATTACAACATTGACTCCGTTGTTATTAACGGTGGGCATCACGTTACCCGAGGGGGCATGTTCGATGCGCAGTACCAGGACTGGTTTTTCAGCGGTATGAAATTGAATATATCGGATTATAATGATTCCCTCGTTCCGAATGACGGATACTTTGAGATAAGCGATGTTCAGGGGATCAGGGATACTCTGGGATTTACAGGGTTACTGGAATATAGATTTCGCTTGAGCGCGGATATTGACATGTCAAATGCACACGGATTATGTATACCCTATCTTGCAGGTTTTCTTAACGGTAATGGACACGTTATTACCGACCTTACAATAGATAGAAACTTTTCGACCCATACGGGATTCGTTGAATATGCGGAAAGAACATCCTCTGTTAGCAATATAAGCCTTGTCGACGTGTACATAACCGGAAATTCCAATGTCGGTGCCTTGGTTGGATACAACCGCGGCAATGTGCTAAATTCATCTATAACCGGAAATGTTAGCGGAACAAACAATTATATCGGTGGTTTGATAGGATACAATCGTGGTATCGTATCCGATACGTCCGCAGAGGGTGATATACTCGGTGACAGATGGGTTGGTGGTCTGGTGGGGCACAATGATAGGGGCATGGTGTCTGAATCATTTTCTAAAGGAAGTGTGATAGGGAACCGATATGTGGGCGGGTTAGTGGGATATAACCAGAATGACGAGGTGTTCGGATCTCGATCACTAAGTAATGTGGAGGGATACAACTATGTAGGAGGGTTAGTGGGGTACAATGAAGGAGGAACGGTTTCTAAATCATATGCTGAGGGAGATGTGATAGGGGTCAATTATATCGGGGGATTCGTAGGATACAATGAATGGAGTACCGTATCTAATTCGTATTCAACTGGAATCGTGACCGGACATGATAATTATGTAGGAGGCTTCATAGGGCACAACATACAAGGAACGATATCAAACTCATATAGTACAGGAGATGTTTACGGTAACCGTTGTGTAGGGGGATTCGTGGGATGGAACAGAGATGGAACATTATCCAACTCGTACGCAATGGGTGATGTGAGTGGAGAAGATAATGTAGGTGGGTTCGTCGGGCACAACGATTGGAAGAGCACGATACGATACTCCTATTCCACAGGAAAGGTAACGGGGGTCACTCGGGTCGGCGGACTCGTAGGTTCTAACAGTGGTGAGGTATTAAATTGCTTTTGGGATGTACAATCCTCCGAGCAAACAACCAGTGATGGTGGCACTGGAAAGAGGACTTCTGCCATGATGAAGCAGGGTACATTCACTAACGCCGGTTGGGACTTCACACACAGGTGGTGGATGGTAGAGGGAATTTCGTATCCTTTATTATGGTGGCAAGAAGAACCGGATTACGAGGAAGGATCAAGGGATTTAGCAAAATGGTTGATTACAATTTCGGTAACGGTAGTAGCACTTTTACTGGGATTATCGATAAAGAAAAAAGCAAGCAAAAATAAGGGGTTGGGAAATACGGAAAAACACCGAGAAAACGACTATTACTTTCCTGAAAAAACTCGCGAACCCAAATAGAACATCGAAAAATATCTGTCTGCTTGAGATAGTATGGATTACGTGTATTCAACACAAAAAATAAGTACCTCTACGTCACTAATAATATTAGAGTTATAGGAAGGTAAAAGGAAGATTGCATCCAAGGATAATATAAAATGAAACAAAGGTTGGCCGTAATTATGGTGGGTATGCTGATCGCAGCTAGTTTCACTTTAGTAGATACCGGAAGATGTACTTCCAACGGGGGTGAAGGAACCGCGGACGACCCGATCATGATATACGATGTTCATGACCTTCAAGCTATTAGTGGAAACATTGATGCACACTACGCCCTTGCCAATGATATAGACGCATCCGAGACCATCCATTGGAACGACGGAGCAGGTTTTATGCCCATAGGGGACAATAACCACCCTTTCACAGGATGCCTTGACGGCAGGGGATACACTATCTCAAGGCTATTCATAGACCGTCCCGACATCAATTATTTGGGCTTGTTCGGTTATATCGGGTTCTTTGGATCAGTTGACCGAATTGGCCTTGTTAATATTAGCATAAGAGGTACGGGTAGGTACTCGGGAGGTCTTGTTGGATTCAATAGAAACGGGAGATTGTCATCTTCATATGTGACTGGCAATATAGATTCGGATCTGAGGGTAGGGGGGCTGGTAGGATGGAACGAAGGTGGTGTAATAAGTAACTCTTTCTTTATTGGTAATGTTAAAGGATACGGTGGGGTCGGCGGGTTGGTGGGATGGAACGAGCGGGGCACAATATATGAGTCATATTCCGAGAGTTTTGTAACTGGAAAATCGGTGGTCGGAGGACTCGTAGGGCACAATAGGGAAGGTTCGATCTCAAAATCTTACTCGGTAGGAGATGTGATGGGGCTTCCAGAGCAGGGGATATTAAGGACAGGTAATGTTAACGAACCTACACAATCCGTAATAATAAACGTAACAGTACCAGGGAGTTTCGATCTCGGGGGGTTGGTTGGGGAGAACTTGGGTTCTGTGAGCGATTCCTATGCTAAGGTAAATGTGAGCGGAAACTCTTCCATTGGTGGGCTAATCGGACGACAATTTTATCACGAACAGTCCAACGTTTACGGGATGGTGTTAAATTCGTATGCCACGGGAAATGTAGTTGGAAGAACAAGGGTCGGAGGGCTCATGGGTGAAAACTATGACGGCAGGATAATCGATACATATGCAACTGGAATTGTAATAGGAGAATCATATGTGGGTGGACTACTCGGAAGAAGATATCGTGGTTCCATTACCAACTCATTCTGGGACGTGGAGACCAGTGAACAAAAAAACTGTGCAGGAGGAACCGGGTTGACAACGGCCGAGATGAGTGAAATTTACACATTTCTAATAGCCGGCTGGGATATAGTCTCCGTATCCGACCATAACTACCGCAACACCGATTACACCTGGAATATCGTCAGCAACGAAACCTATCCTTTCCTGAGCTGGGAAAGCATATTGGAAGTGGAGGAGCATAGTTCGGACGTTTATAGATGGTATATTTCGCTGATCGCAGCTGCAGCCATAGCGATAGTGATAATACTGGTATATTTCAAGAAGAAGAGATAGATAAGTGTAAGCCTTAGTTTCGGCAGGACATTTTGTCCATCGCTATCACTATATGTATGGCTTGGATTATTCCCTTGTCTAAGGATCTTATAACCGGTCGGAGTTCGATAGAATATCTTTACTTATCAAAATAAGTGTGTGAACAAGGTAGCATATTCATAAATAGGGGCGCTGGAACTCACTTCGTTTACGAGGCACACTTGCCGAAATGGCCGTCGGAAACTACGTTTCCAACTCACCACAAAAGCGAGTTTTGTCGAAAAGGTGGAATCTTTGATTCCTTCGTATCGTTCCGCTTCCAACCCCATAAAAATCGTGGATTTTGATAAGTGTCGGAGCAGAGCTCCAACCTCATAAGAATCAGAGATTATTTTAAATGGGGGCACGGGGACGAATAAAGCTGTGCTTTATGAGGGTTTGGAATGCGGCACATTCCGAATAGCGAGTAAAACTCTGTTTTATGAGCGTTGAGAATCTATGATTGTTAACAGTTTACACGCCTATTTAATGGTAAATAATACCTGTGAATTTCGGAAAAATCTTGAGTTAGAAACCCATTCATGAACTCGTAGTTTATAAATCTAGAAACTTTGCACCTCATGCGCTCATCTCGCAGATATGGGACGAGATTTGGTGGTAAGGGGTAATTTATTTCCAAGGTAGGTAAATAACGGTGTTTCTTATTTCTTCCTCTTTGAAAGTGTCTATTACCTTTTGGAGTTCCCCCAACATCTCGCCGATTAGAAGCATCTTTGTAAATAGGATGATACCGAAGTGATCGTATAGCTCATCAAGATAAGAGATAAAATCTCTGTCGAATGTTACTACGGCACTGCGATCCTTGATACAACGTTTGAAGATGGTCTCATCGTCCTTCCCTCTCAATGAAAGTTCGTTAACGGGCACTGCCATCTATTCCTCGTAGCTTCAATTGGGTTGTGAGAGAAAGGGGCGTGTCTCATCCAGTAAAAGAGATATCTCGGTCATCAAGCGGTCTCCGCTTTTCTAGACCTGATCATCTCCCGTATCCCTTTAGGATGACCGTAATAGTATTTGAGTGCCTCCAGGACTTGATCCGGTGTCAGATCCAATTCGGTTGATATCTTTTCGATACTTCAATTCAACTATGTATAATACTGAGCCACGTCGGCTACATGGACCCTTGTACCATCTATTCGCAGTGTAAGCAGGAATCAGAGATTTCTGCGTTCTAGGGAATTTGACGATTCCCGTAGATATTTCTGGAATTGTATTCCAGATATCACAGGAACGATTTCACTTTCCTGTTAGACACCTCCAACTACACCTTTGGTTTTTACTATCTTTACGGACATCTTATCGATCATCAATAATATGCTTAGATATATTAAAACCGTTCGGTTGATAATTCTCCCTCGAGCAGGCTGGGGGGACAGCCAGTAACCATCGACTATAGAGGACGAGTATGATCGAAATAAATTTTACAGATTTCCGAGTCCTATTATTTCCATGAACTCCCTGCTTTTAACTGTTCTAACTCTTTTTTTGATCTCTTCATTGTGAAAATCCTTATCTCCCGTTATGAAGTAATCCGGTTGAATATGAAGCACGGCTGCCAATACTTTCTTATCGTTTTCTCCATGAACATACTTTTCTGCTTCGGCCATCCTATGGCCATAATCCTTCTCAGCGACTATATCAATATCCAATAATGCCTTTGCAACCTCGTAAAGTACTTTCTCTTGTGATCTTGAACTTAGACCGACAAATTTTCGCTTGGACACATCGAGTGTTTCTTCCTTACAGATATCCGCCGTGATCGGTCTTATTTCAGTCGAATGCAATATCTCGGCTTCCAATCCGGAAAAAAAGATACCGGAGATGATCACGTTGGTATCCAAGAATACGTGATTCATCCTATGCTCCCTTTCTCACTTTGATCCATTCCTCTATCATCTCTTCTTCCGACAACTCCATCTCTTTCACGAGATCGCGTAAGAAACTTCTGCTTTGTTCTGCAAATAATTTTCGAAGAGCCTCTCTTATTATTTCGCTCTTACTGGTATACATGCCCGAATCGATCCGCCTATCTATTTCTTCGTAGAGCTCATCGGGAACTCTTGCCTGGATATTTTTCAAACTTTTTGTGACCATTTCACATCACTATGTATCAATATGTAATACAACTTTAAATAATTATCCCGGTTTTCAAACCGATTACAGCCAACTTTAATATTTTATCCTGCATATGCTTGACCAGTATAAGTCATCATCTTTCATAGATGACCTCCGTATCTCGTATAACGGAACCTCTGAAATACCTGCTTAGATCCTCAGGTATGGGTTAACAAGACGGAGTTACAGTCGGTCACTCTGATTTCCCCGTACCCGTGATTAAGTTAATTATGATTAAACGATTCCTTCACGTCCATACTGCAGGATCACGGGAATGGTCATCTGAAAAACAGCAAGATATTTTTGATAATCTACGGCTCCGTCGTGGGGTCCATGGAGGGCATAATGGGGCACAGGAACCCCAGCGACGGTGAATCGTATCGGAAGAATATCCTAAATTATAGTGCGAGACGATACATTGAAAACATTATTGTGCGAATAGTGATGTCTTCAAAATATATCTGAAAAGTCCCGAATGTCAAAATAGATGACACCTTCTTCACGCAAATATTTTTTTGCGTCGGATGTTAACTCTCTAGATACTATCATGAATCGTGAGTTATCGTTCAATTTAGAATCTCTCATCTTTTCAAGCAGTTCTTTTACATCTCTGAAATCTGACAAAGTCCATTTGACCTCTCCCAGAAGTATTTCTCCTTTTGAGATACCACAGATATCGATTTCATTGCCCCGACTATCCCACCAAGATCCTATTTTTTCATACCGTCCCAATTTCCAATCGAGTAACTTATCACCATTTCTTTTTTTGATGAGCTGTCTTACCACATCTTCAAAGGTCTTACCCATATAGCCGTCAAATTCTTCTTCGATTTTGCCTTTTATACCCTCTCTATCACCCATCTCAAGTTGATCTTTGTTGGGATAAACGAAATGAAACCAGAATTTGAAAAAATTATCCTTTATCCGGTATCTCTTTTTCTTACTTTTAGTGACTTTTTCGGTAACGGGTGCTATCCTCTCTAGTATATCGAAGTCCTTTTGGAGCTTTTTCAGATAATAGCCCAAAGAAGTCCTTTCGAGGTCCAATTGGTCCGATATCTCTTTCGGAGTTTCCTTACCCATGGATATTAGCTTAAGTATATCGAAATACCTATCAGGTGATTTCAGTTCCGTAGAAAGAAGCACCCAGGGTTCGTCATAAAGTAGTGAATGAGGCGAAAGTATCTGTTCGTCTATGTTCTCCATGAGCGAACCTTCCGTTGCAAACTCCAGGTATTTAGGAGTTCCACCGAAGACCGCATACCTTCTCAATATGGATTGTTCGTCTATTTCCCAGGGAACAAACCATTTCCTCACATCCTCATATCCGAAGGGGTTCAACCTGATGTTACAGGTTCTTCGGCCGTAAAGTGATGCATCCGACTGGAATATTTTTTCCATCATTCCGATGGAGGAACCTGCAACACAGAGCAGCATTTTTGAAGAGTTTTTCCTTTCGTCTATAGCCTCTTGAAGAAGTGAAGGTACTGCTTCATTGATGTTCAAAAGCCTCTGAAATTCGTCGATGGCAACGAACAGTTTTTCTTTTTCACTTTTATCGAAAAGAGCATCGATTATGTCCCTCCACGTAGGCTCACCCACAAGACTCAAACCCAATATATCGTTCAACCTTTCTGCAGTGTGAAGTCTTAACTGCTTGTCATCACTCAAGGATATGTATAGGTAAATACCGTCTGTATCCTTTATAAATTCCTTGATAAGTTCGGTTTTCCCCACTCTTCTTCTACCGATCACTGAGATGAATTCGAATCTATCCGATCGGTACAGCTTCCGTAGAGTTTCCAGTTTCTCTTCTCGATCCACGAATTTCATGCTGATTCCTCTTAATTGTCTATACAATAATTGTGTACACAATACATAAATCTTTCCCTTTCAGTTTTACGTTATTTTAGTGTTGTTTGCCATTTTGTAGTGAATGGGGGCACGGGGACCTAACAAAATTGCGCAGTAATTTTGTGGGCCAGTGGAAATCAAAGATTTCCACAGAGTGCACACATTTTTCGGAGAAAAATGTCGGAACAAAGTTCCAACTTCCTCAAAATTAAAATTTTGAGAAATGGGGGCACGGGGATTTGAACCCCGATCAACGGGTTTCTTCCACGGAGGGAGCTACCCACCGCGTTCGTTACGGGTCACCGCTCCAGTTATTCATCACACCGATGAAAACCGGTCAGCAAACCCAGTTGGCGATCATTCCACGTAACTGGAGCCCATGAGGATGCCG